>CALXTZ010000011.1 GCA_944391545.1 uncultured Alphaproteobacteria bacterium | reverse complement strand
GAATATGAACAGTTTAAAAAAGATTTGCGCCCGGCTGGCTTGACGCTTTTGTACACGGATGCGTATATGAACAACCCGTCTTCCTTGTTCGGGCATACGTTGTTGCGGATTGATATTCCCGAAGGACGAACACAGCTGGTGTCTCACGGTGTCAATTACGGGGCTTATGTTGATCCGAACGAAAACGGGATTTTGTTTGCTTTTTGGGGCTTGACGGGCGGATACATGGGCGGTTTTACCGTCAAACCGTATTACGACATTATTAATACGTACAACAACATTGAAAATCGGGATATTTGGGAATTTCGGTTGAATTTGACGCCCGAAGAATTGGATTTTTTTGTTGCGCATTTGTGGGAAGTCGGACAGACCCAGACGCGTTATTTCTTTTTTACCGAGAATTGTTCTTATATGTTAATGGAAGTATTGGATGCCGTCAAACCGCAAGGCGCGTTGGCATCTGATTTTCCTGTACAAACCATTCCGTTGGATACGTTAAAGGCTGTTGCTGCCCGGCCCGGTTGGGTGCGGGATGTGACATATCGTCCGTCTCGGCAGAAAAGGATTCAAAATCAATACAACCAAATGAATGCGCAAGAACGCAAAGCCTATTTAGCACTTATCCATGACAATGTATGGGCTTTGGACGCGTTAAGCAATCAGGAAAAAGCGAATGTTTTACAATCGGCTTATGAGTTTTATCAATATGCTTATATAGCGGGCGATTTGGAATTATCGGAATATCGCCAACGCAGTTTTAAAGCACTTCGAGCGCGGACGGTTCTTTCGGAAAAGGATACGTTTCAGGCGTTGGCCGATGTGCCGTCGCCGCTTTCGGCACATGATTCGGCGCGTGTCACCGTCATGCAAGGTTTCCGGCAGGGGGATTCTTTCCAGGAAATCGGACTTCGGCCGGCTTATCATTCTTTAACGGATAAAAACGACGGATTTTTGCGCGGTGCGGAAATTAATTTTTTAAACACGACCGTCCGGTATTATGATCAAAAGGAAAAGTTGGTTTTGCAAGATGTGTCTTTGGTTGAAATAACATCCGTTTCGCCTTGGAATGCCCTGTTTCAGCCGCTTTCGTATAATATCAAAACAACCGTTAATCGGGAAATGAACTTTCAAACGGGGCAAGAGGGATATATATACAATTTAAACGGCGGAACGGGGATTTCTTATGCTGTCCATCCGACAACTTATGTGTTCGGATTTGTCAACACGTATTTTAAATACGGGGGAGCCATGCCGCATAACCAAGCCATCGGTATCGGCGGTGTCGGCGGCTTTTTATCAGACTGGGGAGATGTGCGCTTTTTGGGGCAAATCGAACGAATTATTTCCGACAACGCTTTTTTGAATCAGGCAAACGTTCGGGGTGAGGCAGTCTATTCTTTGACCGGAAACAGTGCGTTGGCGGCGGAATATCGCTTGAATCACAAGCAAGGAAAGAGTATAAATGAAATCATGTTGGGAATCAGGTTTCATTTTTAAAGGATAACACATGAAAACAGAACTTTTGGCGCCAGCCGGAGACATTGAAGCAGGATATGCTGCGCTTTATTATGGGGCTGATGCAGTGTATTTGGGGCTGCAAAAATTTTCCGCTCGCGCAACGGCGGCGAACTTTGATGAAGAAAGCTTAAACGATTTTACCGGTTACGCGCATGCATTGGGGCGTCAAGTCTATGTTACGGTGAATACCCTTTTGCAAACCGCGGAAATGCCGGATTTGCTCAACACATTGAATGCCTGTGTCACGGCCGGTGTGGATGCGGTTATTGTTCAGGATTTGGGCGTAGCGCGTGTGATTAAAGAAAGTTACCCCGAATTGGTTTTGCATGCCAGCACGCAAATGGCCGTTCATAATCTAGCCGGCGCTCTGGCTTTGAAAGAAATCGGCTTTGAACGAGTTGTTCTGGCGCGGGAGTTGACTTTTGAGGAAATTCGGCAAATCAAAGAAAAAGCCGGCGTTGAAATTGAAGTTTTTGTTCACGGGGCTTTGTGTTATTCTTACAGCGGATTATGTTTGTTTTCTTCTTTGACGACGGGCAAAAGCGCCAATCGCGGAAAATGTTTGTATCCCTGCCGGGCTTGTTTCAAAGATGATGCCGGGCGCCAGGCTCATTTATTTTCAATGAAAGATTTGGCTTTAAGCGAAGATGTTTTAAAAATGCCGGGCGTTTCGTTGAAAATCGAAGGACGCAAGAAAAATGCGCTGTATGTGGCGGCTGTTACGGACTATTATCGGACAATTTTGGATGGAAAAGGCGTCGATCCTCTGAAAGAAGAACGATTGAAACAGATTTTTGCACGACCGTGGACAAAGCTGCACACAAACGGTAAAAACAAAAATGTAACAGACCCGGATTTTGTCGGTCATCGCGGGTTGCCGGTCGGGAAAGTCGATTCGGTTGTAAAAGGTGTTTTGACCTTTAAACCGACGCATGCTTTGGAACGATATGACGGTATTCAAATGGATGTGCCGGGACAAGAAAAACCATACGGATTTTCGTTGGAAAAGATGCGTGTGCAGGGGCGTTTTGTTTTTAAGGCCGAAGCCGGTCGGCGGGTGGAGATCATCTTGCCGCCGAATGCGCCGTTTATTCGTCCGGGAACACCGGTTTATTTGGCTTCTTCATCGGCTGTTAAAGGGGCTTATCCGTATGAAAAACCGAAACCCGGTTCCTATGCGCCGCGTCAACCGGCAGATGTAAGCGTTCGCATCGAAACGCATAAAATAACGGTTTCGGCAAAAGACGTATCCGTTGAGCGCGCCGGATTGTTTGAAGCGGCTCATGCACCGGAAAAAGTATCGCAAGCTGTGCGCAAAGCTTTTGAAAAAACAGGCTATACGCCTTTTGTTTTGCGTGATTTAACCATTCATAATCCGGCCGGTTTGTTCGTGCCGGCGTCTTTGTTAAACGACATGCGGCGATCGCTCTATGCGCAAATGCCGGTTGATACGATTACACGGACTTTGCCGGAAGTAACGCCGATTCAGCATGCGAAAACGCCGCGCGTTTCAGTAAAAACGGATGATGCGGCTTGTCTTGCTTTGTTGGATTTAAACCGCATAGACGAAGTGATTATCATGTTGTCTTTGAACGGGGAGGATGCGGCTTTGCGGCAATTGCCCAGAAACAAAGTTCGGTTGGCACTGCCTGCGGTCTGTCGGCATCCGGCTGCTTTTGAAAAACGCATTCAATCTTTGCTGGCTCAAGGGTACAAAAAATGGGAAATCGGTCATGTGTGGGGATTGTCGGTTCTGCCTCGAAAAGGAATCGATTTGTCATTTGATTCTTCTATTTACATGATGAATCCGCAAGCCGTTGAAATGGCAAAGAAAATGGGGGCCTCGCGGGTTACTTTTTCGGCTGAAGACACTTTGGAAAACATGAAATTATTGGTGCAATCATCGCCTTTGCCGATGGTTTTGCCGGTTTATACGGATCCGCCTTTGTTCATCAGCGCGAATTGTGTGCGGGAAAATGACTGTCGAGCCTGCGATCATCAACCAAGACAGTCTTATATTCACGCCAACGGGCAAACGTATTTGATTCTTTCTCAAGACTGTCAGACGACGGTGTATGCCGATAAGCCGCTGTCTTTTATTGAAGAAGCGCGTGATATTCATCCGGATTTTATCCGTGCTGATTTTGTCGGAAAAACTTATACGCCGGCGCGTGTCCGAGAGATAATGACGGCCGTTTTATCAGGACAATCGCTCCCGGGGGCAATGAAAGGCAACTTAACGCGCGGTCTCTAGATGAACGATTATATCTAAAAAGATATTTTTAGTTGTCTTTTTTAAAAAAAGAATGGTATACTATAATTATATTTTAGAAAAGGAGAGTGGCAGGACAAATGACTGAATGAAGCGCATTAAAAGCATTCTTAATCGATCATTTGTTCAATTTGTTCGGATAAATCCAACCACTTTGTTTCCAATGTTTCCAACTGTTTTTCCAGCTGTGCGACTTCTTTTTGAAGTCGGACGATTTGGGTCGGCTCCGTAACGGTTTCAAATCGAGCGACGGCTTTTTCTTTTTGCGCCGATACTTCGGCCATTTCTTTTTCAATCCGGTTGATTTCTTTTTTTATCGGAGCCGTTTCAGCCCGCAACGCCGCTTTACGCTGGCGCTCTTCTTTGCGATGAGACGATGGGCTTTCTTTTGCCGTTGCTTTGGGTTTATCCGATTCCAGCAGTAACCGTTGATAATCATCCAAATCTCCGTCAAAGGTTTTGCATGTGCCGTCTTTGACAAGCCACAACCGATCGCTGATGAGTTGAATAAGTGTCATATCGTGTGTGATCAGCAACACGGCGCCTTCGTATGTGTTTAAAGCATCAATCAGCGCTTCTCGACCTTGAATGTCCAAATGGTTGGTCGGTTCGTCCAATATCAACAAAGCCGGCGCATCGTATGCCATACAGGCAAAAAGCAAACGTGCTTTTTCGCCGCCGGATAAGTTTCGGACGGGTGTCAGAGCTTTTTCCTGATTTAAGCCGAACATGGCCAAATGCGTGCGACATTTGGTTTCGGTTGCTTCGGGCATCAAGGCGTGAATGATCATCAGCGGCGATTGATTCATCGGCAATTCTTCGGTTTGATGCTGGGCAAAATAACCGATGCGTACTTTTTTGGAACGATGAATTAAACCTTCCATCGGTTTTAATCGGCCGGCCAGTAACTTGGCAAAGGTTGATTTTCCGTTGCCGTTCGCCCCCAACAGAGCGATTCGATCGTCTCCGTCAATGCGCAGGTTAAGATTTTTCAGAACGGGTGTTTCTCCGTATCCGACGGCTGCATTTTCCAACGTTATGATGGGCGGCGCTAAATGTTCGGGTTGCGGAAAGGAAAAATGAGACGATAAATTTTCCTCCAATGGTGCAATCGTTTCCAATTTTTGGAGCATTTTCAACCGACTTTGCGCTTGTTTGGCTTTGGTGGCTTTGTACCGAAAGCGGTCGACGAAAGATTGCAAATGCGCGCGTTTTTCTTCTTGTTTTTGCATCAGCTTTGTCAGGAGTTCTTGTTTTTGCGCATGTGTTGTTTCAAAAGTATCGTAATTTCCGGTATAAAACGTCAGCGTTTTATCGTGTAAATGCAAAATATGATCACACAAAGCATTTAAGATGTGCTTGTCATGGCTGATGAGCAGCAATGTTCCGCGATAAAGTTTTAAATGGTTTTCCAACCAAACGGAAGCTTCCAAATCCAAATGGTTCGTCGGTTCGTCCAATAACAAGACATCGGATGGAACGAATAAAGCTGCTGCTAAAGCCACGCGCATGCGCCAGCCGCCCGAAAATTCGGATAAAGGCCTGTCTAAATCCGTTTGCCGGAAACCGAGCCCGCTTAAAATGCGAATAGCGCGTGCTTCGGCCGAAGCAGCACCGATAGCATTCAGCCGATCGTGAATGTCAGCCAGCTCCATTTCGGAAGCGTTTTCCAATTGATTTAATAATCGGGTGCGTTCCGTGTCTTGGTTTAAAACAAAATTTAAAATCGGAACGGATGTATCCGTAAATTCTTGCAAAACCGATGCTACTTTATGGCGGGACGGAAAAGAAACATAGCCGGTTTGTGTGCCCATTTCGCCTTTTAATACTTTGAAAAGCGTGGATTTGCCGCTGCCGTTTGCGCCGATGAGACCGACTTTTTGAGTGTCAGAAATGTGCGCGCTGGCATGGTCTAATAAAACTTTGGAACCGATTTGAACGGTTATGTCATTGATGTCTATCATGCGCCTTTTTTAACACAGCTTTGGTTTTTATACAAGATTTTCTTGCGCTCGGCACAAATGCGCTTTATATAAGAAGAAAAGGAGAAAAGCTATGTTTTTCATCGGTGCCAGTGCCCTTATGTTCATCATCGCTTTCGTGGTGATTCATTTCTTGGTTGTTCCGCTTCAAATTCCGCTGGGATTTAAAGTATTATTCAGTTTGCTGATTTTATTGATTTCTCAAAAAATGGTGATTTTTTCCATGTTTTTTCGCTCGGAAGGATTTTATCGGTTACCGGCTTGGTTCATGATTGTAACCGGATTTTTGCAAATTTGGTTGATTATCTTGTTTTTGTTGATGATGGCCGGCATTGTCATCAGTTTGGTTTTATTGTTGTTTAACATAGAAATTCCGTATTTAATGGGGATTTTGTTTGTCATCAGTTTAATTGTTTCGGCAGACGGCATTTGGAATACGTTTAAAGTCCCGCCCGTCAAAGAAATAACCGTTTCCGTGCCGCAGGCGCCGGTTGATTTTGAACCGCTCAAGATGGTGCAGTTATCGGATTTGCATATTGGTTCTGGGTTCAGCAAGGCTTGGTTGCAACAGGTTGTCGACAAAACCAACGCGTTAAAATCGGATGTGATTTTAATCACGGGCGATACGATTGACGGGTATCCGAAAGAATTATTGCCGCAATTGGAACCGTTAAAGCAATTAAAAGCGCCTTTGGGCGTTTACATGGTTTTGGGTAATCATGAGTATTATTTCGGTGCCAAAGCATGGACAGAAGCGTTTGAACAAATGGGGATTCCTGTTTTGGTCAATCAATCCGTTATTTTGCGAGATGATGATCAGGCCGTTGCTTTGGGCGGCGTACCGGCATTGGAAGCCAAACCGGATGTGCGGGCGACTTTTAACGGCATCGGAGATCGTGTTCCGCGCGTTTTAATGGCTCATTTTCCGGCGTCTGCGCCGATATTTGCCAATGAACGGGTTGACTTGCAAGTGTCCGGCCACACGCATGGCGGTCAAATGTTTTGGCCTTTTAATCGGTTGGTCGGCATGTTTAATAACGGATTTATCAAAGGGCTTTATCCGATCGGCGACATGGTTTTGTATGTCAGCGCCGGAACAGGATTGTGGGGCGGTTTTCCGGTTCGTTTGATGACACCGTCGGAAATAACGCTCATCACCTTAAAACGATAACGGCGCGCCGCGGCGCATGATGTCTTCTGTTTGAACCGTCCGTGTGTTGTCATCGTTATGCAAAATAAATCCCGGATGCAAAACAAACGGTTTTCGTGTGCCGAGCGTGCCTTGAACCAAAACCCGCTTCGGTTTAACGCCGGCTTTGGGCCAAAAAGGTACAACGGTTATTCCGCCGAGTTTCCCTTGAAGCAAGGCCAGAATTTCGGGCAGTCGTTCAGCGCGATGAATGATTGTAAAGGTTCCTTTGGGTCGGACATGTTTTAAACAAAATTCAATCCACTGCGAAAGCGGCACGTTTTCTTTGTGCGCCAGCGCATGTTGAGGTGTGCGTCGAACGGGATCTTCGGTGAAATAGGGCGGGTTCGTCAGAACGTGGTGAAATGTTTTTTCATGTAAATCCGGAATAAACGTTCCGATATCGGCGTGAATGAAACGGAACTTTTGATTGTTCAGCGCTGCATTTTCAACAGCCAGGTCGCCTACCTCTCGTTGAATGTCAATTCCGGTTAAAGATAAATCCGGCACGCGCGCCGCCAAACACAGACAAGCCGCTCCGTTGCCGCAGCCGACATCCAAAATGTCTTGACCGGATCGAGCCGGAACGGCGGCAGCCAGCAAAACGGCGTCGCTGGTCGCGCGATAGCCGTCTTTTTCTTGTTTTAATCGGACAAGGCCGCCTAAAAAATCATCTGTCGTATATTCTGTCATGCGGGTAGTGTAAGAAGATTTTCCAAAAAAGTCTAGACCTTTTGGGTGTTGACTTTCATCTCAACTCGGCATACAGTTAAATAAAAGAACTGATAAAGGAGGGTGTCATGAAAATTTTAAAATGGAACATCGATAAAGAAAAAGGACGTTTTTCTTATCATATCGAAAAGGCGCCGGTTATTAACGAAATCAGTTATACAACCATCAGCGGAGAAGTGGTGCAGGTCAAAGCGGCGGATGTGCGTAAATCCAAAAAATTTCAAACACAATTCGGCCGGGTTGTTGTTCCGCTTTCGTTTAAATAATTATTGTTGCTGCCCTTTTGCGGGGAAACGACCGAAGTTGCCGATCATTTCATCCCAAACGCTTAAGTCTTTTCCGTAAGACTTGGTGACATCGGAGTCATAAGGGACGTTCACGCCGTCATTTAAATCCAATCGGCTGATTTTCGCAATGGTATCATCCGGTTTAAACGTGATAACCAAGACACGACGGCTTGTTTCTTCGGGAGACAAAAAAGCCCGTTGTTGCTCTTTGGATTCGACATAGACCCATGATTCTTCCTGAAACAACGTAATGTGTGCCGGGCTGCCGATTAAACGGGTCACGTCTTCTTTGGTGTGTTTGCCGGGCTTAATGGCCGAAATGCGCTTGTCTGAAGGCATGTCACCGATCTGATTAACCGGTAAAGAACAGGCACTTAACAAAAAAATACTTAAAATGAAGAAACTTATCTTGCTCATTTGACCCTTCTTTGCTATGACTTAACCTATATATAGAAGAAAAGGATGAAAAAAACAATGATAAAATCGGAAATGTCGCAAATTGTTGATATCAGAACCATTCCGGATGCCGGAAAAACCTTTGATTTAACGGCTACACCGGTGCAGTTGACGGCTATAGCTCGGCGGTTAAAGTTGGTCGGTTTGAAAAACTTGACGGCGCATGTACACGTGAAGGGACATACTCAAGTCAAAGTGACCGGTCGGTTTGAGGCCGACGTAACGTATCAGTGTGTGGTGACGTTGGATGCGTTTGACAGCCATGTGTCGGGAACGTTTGAAACGGTTTTTGAAAAAGATGCGCCGGATGAGGTTGAATTGGATTTGGATATGGCGGCTGAAGATACGGAACCGCTGACGGGCGATCAATTGGATATTGGCGAGTATGTTATTCAACAATTGGCTTTGGCATTAGATCCGTTTCCCAAAAAGAATAAAGAATTGATTTTTTCGTACAAAGACGAGGGATTTGACGAAGAAGAAATCCCGAATCCGTTTGAAAAACTGAAAGCCTTGAAGAATTAGAAAGAACTTGATTTTTGTCAATAAATTTCCTATACTGTTTATAGAGAAAGGCAGGATAAAATGGTAAATACACTTGATAAGACGACAGAACAAACAAAATTACGTTCTCAATTGGCCGAACGGCAACAGGTGAACTTACAATCACATGCGCCGTCCGTCGGACGATATGCCGGCGTTGCCAGTGATTCTAAACGTGACGTTGCGGCTGTGAATGCTTTGGTCAACGGCGTATTTGCCGATGGCGTTGTTACCAGCAATGAAATGGAAGCTTTAAACGCGAATCGGGATGATGTCATGTATGACTTTATCGTTGCCGTGGACATGTACAATGACATGAAAAAATCCGGTCTGTATTCTCAAGCGGCATTGGACAACGCCCATTATGTGATGATGCAATTGAAAATTGCACGGGATGTTTCTTACGGTGCCGTTAATCGGGCGGCTCACTATAACAACGCGACGCCCGAAGAAGTAAAACGCCGTGCCGAACGTCGTGAACAAAAAGAAACCATTCAATTGGCTTTATTGCCGGTTGAAGTGGCTTTGATGACGAGTTTGGCGGATGACTTTATTAAATTGGCCTATCAGGATGACAAAGAAAAGGCTCGTCCTTTGACGGCTGATGAGCGTCAACAGCGGACGGATCGAGTTCAGGCGATGTTCCAGGAAGTGGCTCATAATCGAACACCGTCATTGATTTTGGCGCATTATCAACAACGGCAAAACGCATAAATTAAAAAAGCAGTTGACATTTTGTGAAAAGTGCTTTATAAAAGGCGCTCTTTATAGGATTAATTAACAATTGGAGTAATGACCATGAAACGTACATATCAACCTTCACAATTGGTTCGCTCTCGCCGTCATGGTTTTAGAAGTCGTATGGCTACAGTCGGCGGCCGCAAAGTTTTGAACGCCCGTCGTCAAAAAGGCCGTAAAGTTTTGTCCGCTTAATCGGCGTTCAAAACGTCAAAAGGGTGTCGATTGATGGTTCAACCCCTTGTACGATTGAAGAAACACAAAGAGTTCGTGAGCGTTGCTGAACAGGGCCGCAAATATGTGGCAAAGGGATTGATTTTACAAGTCCTTGTTCGGCCCCAAGATAATCGGTTTAATGACTTAATACGTGTTGGTTTCACAACAAGCCGCAAAGTCGGTAATGCTGTGAAACGCAACCGTATTCGTCGTCGTTTAAGGGAAGTCGTTCGATTGTATCTGCCCGAAATCGGTCAAAAAGGCTGTGATTATGTGATAATCGGGCGGACTCGGACGTTGACGCGCCCCTTTGATGAGCTGGTTCAGGATTTGCGCGACGCCGTCGCTTCTGTTTAACGGAGGGCCTTATGAACATTTTAGCGCGTTTGGGCCTTTTTTTTATTTCCGCATATCAAGTTTTGATTTCTCCGTTTAAGGTTTCTTGCTGTCGATTTCAGCCGACTTGCTCGCAATATGCGAAAATAGCGATTCAAAAACATGGATTTTTAAAAGGAATTCTGTTAACCTGCAAAAGAATTTTAAGATGTCACCCTTGGGGCGGATCAGGGTATGATCCGGTGCCGGAGGTGTTTATGGAACGTAAGGAACATTAAATGGATAAAAATGATTTTAAAAATGTCGCTGTGGCGATTGTCTTGTCTTTGGCTGTTTTGTTCGGGGTTGAGTGGTTTTTTCCGACGGATCCCGTTCCGAGCGCCGTACCTTACTCTTCGACGGTGCCGGCGGATGTACAGCCTGTGACGCCGACGGCTGACAACAAGATTTTGCCGGTTTTGCAGGAAGCAGACGATTCGCCGGTCATTTCGATTCGAAGCGATACACTGACGGGATCGATTCGCTTGAAAGGCGCTCGTTTTGACCATTTAACATTGCGTCAATTTAAGGAAACACTGGCAAAGGAAAGCCCGGATGTGACTTTATTAACGCCTTCCTACTATGCGGCGTTCGGCATGACGGGATTGACTAAAGGCGTTGATATGCCGGATGATCAAACGCTTTGGACGGCTGATCGTGAAGAATTAACGCCCGAAACCCCTGTTACTTTGACGTGGACAAATGCGCAAGGGATTGAGTTTAAACGCATCATTCGTCTGGATAAAGAATACATGTTTACCGTTTCGGATGAAGTTATCAATACGTCGGCTCATCCGGTTGCTTTTGCGGCCGACGGCGTCATTGTCCGGATAAACCCGCCCGAAACGCAGGTGGCTACCGTTCACGAGGGATTCGTCGGTGTTTTGGACGGCTCTTTGCGTGAAATTAAATTAAAAGATTTGAAAGACGATCAAAAAGAAAGCTTCACAACAACCGGCGGTTGGATGGGGTTGACGGAAAAATATTGGCTGTCTGTGTTGGCGTTTGATCAAAAATTACAGAATGTTTCCAATGTTTATTCCTATCAATCCGTTCAAGGCAAAGACGTTTATTCCGCTTATTTTGTCACGCCGGCTCTGACGGTGCCGTCCGGTCAGAGCGTATCAAATACGTCTCATTTCTTTGTGGGGCCGAAAGAGCTGAAACTGCTGGCGGATTACCAAAAAGAGTTGGGGATCGAAAAGTTCGAATTAGCGATTGATTTCGGATGGTTTTATTTCCTGACAAAGCCTTTCCTGATTATTTTGGGTTTCTTAAATCATTTTGTCGGTAACATGGGTGTGGCGATTTTGATTTTTGCGACATTGCTTCGGCTGTTGCTGTTGCCGATTGCGGGAAAATCGTACGAAAGCATGGCGAAAATGCGTAAACTGCAACCGAAGTTAAAAGATTTGCAAGAACGGTACAAAAACGACAAAATGCGTTTGAACCAGGAAATGATGATGCTTTATAAAAAAGAAAAGGTTAATCCGGCATCCGGATGTTTGCCGTTGTTTATTCAAATCCCGATTTTCTTTTCACTTTATAAAGTGTTGTCGGTTTCCATTGAAATGCGACAGGCGCCTTTCTTCGGTTGGATACAGGATTTATCGGCGCCGGATCCGTCGTCAGTCTTTACGCTGTTCGGTTTAATCCCATGGGATGTGCCGACTTTCCTGAACATCGGCGTGTGGCCGGTTTTGATGGGAATTACCATGTACTTGCAACAAAAAATGAGCCCGCAGGTTGCCGATAAAAACCAAGCGATGGTTTTACGCTGGATGCCTGTTTTGTTCATGTTTATGTTAGGGCGATTTGCTTCCGGGTTGGTGATTTACTGGACATGGAGCAATGTGTTGTCGATTATTCAACAACGCTATGTCATGCATAAGTACGGAGTGGATTAATGGATCAGCATGAAGCTCAACTGGCTGCCGGTCGCGCTTTATTTGCCAAAACATGTACGTTTCTCATCGGATGCGCACGGTTAGATCAACTGCCGGCGCATGATAAAGTCGAAGTGGCTTTTGCGGGGCGTTCTAACGTTGGTAAATCAAGCTTGATTAACGGTCTGACACGCCGGCGGGATTTGGCACGTGCGTCTGCAACACCCGGACGGACGCAACAAATAAATTATTTTGATTTGGCTGATACGGTGTATTTGGTGGACTTGCCGGGATACGGGTATGCGCAGGCTCCCGAGAAACAAGTGAAATCTTGGAACGAGTTGGTTTTTACTTATTTAAAAGGGCGCCCGACACTGCGACGAGTCTTTTTGTTGATTGATTCGCGTCACGGCGTGACTAAAAAAGACGAAGAAGTGATGACGATGTTGGATAAAGCGGCTGTGGTTTTCCAGGTCGTCATGACAAAGTGTGACAAGCCGAATAAAACGGAATTGACTAAAAATAGGGCAGCAGTTGAAGCGGCGATAAAAAAACATACGGCCGCTTATCCCGAAGTCATTGTGACCAGTTCTCAAAAAGACATCGGCTTGGACGAGGTTCGTTCTCAAATTGCCGAATTGGCGGGTTCTTCGATCGGTTGACAAATGCCGTTTTCATCGGCTTCTTCTCCGTCCGGGCAGGTGGTAAGCGTACACGAACCGTTGATGTACTGATGCTTTTCGGGACAGCAATAGCCGTTTGTTTCTGCTCCGTCGCAAAGGCAGGCATCAACCGGACTTCCGTACATGCACAAACCGTTCGGAGCACATTGTGACATGTAATAAACCGGGCAGTTTGTGGCATCATATCCGCATCCGTGCGCTCCGCAAATTTGACCGTTCAAGCGGCATTGCTTGCCATATTCAGCGGTGTCTTGCAAATAACAAGCCATGATGTCTCCGTTTTCAAAATGTTTGACACATCCCATGGCGTTAAAGTTGGATACACCGGTGATGCTTTCATAATAAAACCCTTTTGATTCATCACATACGCCATATTGGCATAAACCGTATGCACATTTTTGGGGATTAAACAAAGTACACACTTTTCCGCAAATGGTATCCGTTGTCCCGACATAGCAAATTTCATTGACATCACAGCTGAATAAACCGTCTGATGTGACACAACGGGACAGATCATTATTCCACGACATACCGGACGGACAAGTTCTGTTAAAACAATCTGTGACGGTTCCATCTGATTGCGTTTTGGAACAATGCCTGTTTTTTAATTCTTCAAGCGTACACCGACCGCAGTTGTTAAAAGAAGATGTGTCTTTTACCCAATAACAATGCCATATGGTATGTTCCGAATTGGCCGGGTTGCAGAAAACATAAGTCCCTGTGTCCGTTATCTCGCAACCGCCCCTGAAAAAAGCTGATGCATATTGACCATTAACAGCTTCACAAACGGACGGATCGCAAGAGCCGGTTTCACATTGACCGAAAGAAGTGCCGGTACAGCAATCTCCGTAGACGGGATCTGTGCATCGCCATGCTTCTTTCGTCGGATAACATGAAATGCTTTTATCCGCAGACTGACATCCGTATCGCGTCCAATTATATGTTGTGACAAAAGAACCGTTTTCTCCGACATAAGGCGTGCATTGTTCGGGATAACAAAATCCTTGTGAACATGAGCGACCTTCCGCATCGGTGCAGCTATACCCGCATCGTTTGTCATTAATGTAACAATCGAAAGCGCCCGCACTGCCGCGACAATCAAATTTCTGGCACTGGCCGTTATCCTTTAAACGGGGGGGGGGGGTAACTGTTGAGTGATTTAAAAATCGGGTCATCTTTTTCCCTTTCCTTTATGAATTTTTTCTATCCCATTCCCAATCAATTGTCAATAAAAAAAGCTCCCGATCGGGAGCTTTTGATTAATTGGCTTTTTCTTTGTTGGCTTCTGCCATAATGCGTTCTCGATAAAGCGCCGAAAAATCAATCGGATTTAACGATAACGGCGGCAGGCCGGATTCTCGGGTCGTATTGGCAATCAAAGACCGTACGAATGGGAACAAAAGATGCGGAACTTCTACCAATAAAACCGGTTTGACATGTTCTTCGGGCAGATTCAACGTCACTAAAGCCCCGTATGTCAATTCACAAATAAAAGCTACTTCTTCTTTGGCTTTTGCTTCGGCTTTGACAATGAGATCAACCGTGTATAAATTTTGTTCTTTATTGACGACGGACGCATTTACGTCGATGTTGATGTTGATATGAGGCGCCTCTGTTAATTGCGATAAAATAAACGGCATTTTCGGGGCTTCAAAAGAAAAATCTTTGATGTACTGTGCATTGACCTGCACATTCGGGGTATTTTGTTGTTCGGTCATTTTTTGTCCTTTTTGTTGATTTTAAGTCTTCACCTTTCCTATATAGCTTATTCGGGATGAAAAAAAAAGGCTTATCATAAAAAAATCTATACTTTTGTGAAAATAGTTGGTATCTTTAAAGCGAAAGATAAGGAAAATAAAATGCAGTTAGGATGGATACTTTTAACAGTTGTTGTCTTTTTGATTGTGTCGAAATTAATCTCGGTTTTGGGGCAAGAACCCAAAGGAGAAAAAATCCGCTTTGTATCGGATAAGACGGGGGATGTGTTGGAAATGACCTTGATTTCCGAGAAAAAAGCGGGCTTGCCGGAAAAGAAAGAAACGTCCGGATTTAATCAAGACGACTTTTTAATCGGTGCCAAAATGGCTTTTAATGCGGTTGTGGACGCTTTTGCCGGAGGGCGTGTCGATACGTTGAAAACGTTTTTGGCACCGCGCGTATATGACAGCTTTGTTCAGGCGATTGAAGAGCGTAAAGCCAAAGAACAAAAAATGGAATTTACGTTGATTTCATTTGTGTCTTGCAAAATTTTGGAACAATCGGATGAAAAAAATCCGCTTACCGTCACGGTTGATTTCGTGACGGAACAAACCAATGCTTTGCGCGATAAGATGGGACAGGTTTTGGAGGGTGACCCGATTTTTATCGGCAAAGTCCATGATGTATGGACTTTCCAAAAGGAAAATAAAAGCAAAAATACGTGGATTGTTTCGGCCACCAAAAGTGAGGCTTTCAATGGCTGATTTTGTCTTGCGCGCCGTCGGAATTTGTCTGCTGGCGGTTTTGGCGGCATGTTCGGGACGCAAAGAACAACCTAAACCGTTTGAGTTAAAAGCCGTTCCTGTTTATAAAATGCCCGGATGGGCTTCGGATGATGTGGCAAAGGCATTGCCGGCGCTTTTGAAAAGCTGTGAAAATCCGAAACCGGATTGGCGGGAATTTTGTCAGGGGCTGAATCCGAAAGCTTCTTCCAAAAAATTGCGGCGGTATTTAGAAAAAAATCTGGATGCTTATTTGGTTTTGGCTAACGGATCTCAAGAGGGAACGTTTACCGGATATTATGAAGCTTCTTTAAACGGATCATTTGTCCGGGAAGGGGCTTATCAAACGCCGATTTACGGGGTGCCGGCGGATTTGGTGCGCGTGGATTTGAATACATTCGGCGTTAAAAGTGATAAAACGCAGCTGATCGGTCGTGTCGAGAACGGCAAATTGGTTCCTTACTTTAAACGGATCGATTCGGAACAGATGCAGGCGCCTGTTTTGCTGTGGGTGGATGATCCGGTCGATTCGTTTATTTTACACATTCAAGGTTCCGGCCGCGTTGAAACGCCGGATGGCGTTGTTCATGTCGGATACGCGGGAAACAACGGGCACGGATTTGTCGGTATCGGGTCGATTATGGCCAAAGCAGGCGTATTGGAACCCGGTAAAGCATCTATGCCGCACATTCGGACATGGTTAAAAGAAAATCCGGAGCAGGCTAAAGCATTAATGGCGCAGAATCCGCGTTTTATTTTTTTCCAGATTTTGCCTCAAGCAGACGGACCGATCGGTGCTGCCGGCGTGTCTTTAACGCCGCGGCGCAGTATTGCCGTTGATACGCGGTTTATCCCGCTGAACACGCCTGTGTTGTTGAATACAACGGATCCGGACGGAGAAAAAATTCAACGATTGGTCGTGGCGCAGGATATCGGAGCAGCCATCAAAGGGCCTGTCAGAGCTGATTTTTTCTGGGGCTACGGCGAGGAGGCTTTTCAAAAAGCCGGTCGGATGAAAAGTGTCGGCAGTTATTATTTGTTGTGGCCGAAAGGAAAAACACCGCCGGGGTCTTTGTAAATCATGAAGCAGGACGATTGGAACGTATGGAACGAGTTTATTCAAACCGTGACGCCTTTGGATAAAAAACACAAGGCGCCTTTGTTGAAACGGTTGTTGACCGGTCGGTTTTTCTTAATGAAACGACCGCCGTTATCAACGCGATTGGATTTGCATCATTTTACGTTGCAGGAAGCTTTCGGAGCTTTTCGGGATTTTTTGACGGAACATGCTGCCCGCGAGACGCGCCAGATTATTGTAATTACGGGAAAGGGCGCTCAAGGAAAAGGAGTCCTGCGTCAGGAATTTCCGAAATGGCTTGAAAGAGCTGATATTCGGGAGAAAATCAGCCGCGTTGAAACAGCGCCTGCGCGAATGGGCGGCGACGGTGCTTTTTTGGTTTATTTGAAACGGAAGAAAGAACATGTTAGTAATGGGAATTGAATCCAGCTGTGACGAAACAGCATGCGCGATTGTCAATGATAAACGGGAGATTTTGTCTTCCGTTGTTTGGTCGCAATTTGAAGAACATCGCCGCTTCGGGGGAGTCGTTCCCGAAATTGCGGCGCGCGCACATTTGGAACAGGTTGATTTAATCGTTCAGGAAGCAATGACTGAAGCGAAAGTTGACTTTGATGATTTGTCGGCTGTCGCGGTAGCCGGCGGTCCCGGCTTAATTGGCGGCGTGATTGTGGGCGTGATGACGGCCAAAGCCATTGCGATGGCGCATCAATTGCCGTTTGTGGCCGTTAATCATTTAGAAGGCCATGCCTTGATGGCTCGCTTAACGAATGATGTGGCTTTTCCGTATTTGTTGTTGTTGGTGTCCGGCGGGCATTGCCAGATTTTGGCTGTTGAAGCGCCGGGTAAATATGTACGGCTCGGCGGGACGATTGACGATTCGGCCGGAGAAGCTTTTGATAAAGTGGCGAAAATGTTGCAGGTCGGCTATCCGGGCGGGCCGAATATCGAACGCGTTGCCGTTTACGGCGATCCGAAACGATTTGCTTTGCCGCGTCCGATGAAAGGACGAGATGATTGTTTGTTTTCTTTTTCCGGTTTGAAAACGGCGGTGCGGCATCAAATTGAAGTGTTGGGCACTTTGACTGAACAAGATAAAGCTGATTTAGCCGCATCATTTCAACAGGCGGTGATTGAAAGCGTGATTGACCGATTAAAGCATGGGATTGCTGTGTTTAAAGAAAAATATCCCGATGCCAAAGATTTGGTTGTCTCAGGCGGCGTAGCAGCAAACTGCGCGTTGCGAGAAGCAATTGAAAATTTGGCGCGGGTACGGCAAATGACGTTTGCGGCGCCGCCGTTAAAATTGTGTACGGATAACGGTGTTATGATTGCTTGGGCGGGATTGGAAAGATTCAAAAACGGCAAAACCAGTTCGTTGGATTTTAAAGCCAGACCCAGATGGCCCCTTGACAGTGATGACATTTAATTCTACATTGAAAACAGGTTTCAACAAAAGGAGAGAACTATGGAAATAATTAATGATAACACATTTAAATCGGAAGTTTTGGATGCAAACGGGCTGGTAATGGTCGATTTTTTTGCATCGTGGTGCGGGCCGTGTCGGCAAATGTTGCCGCTGGTGACGGAAATTTCCACGGAAATGACAGACGTTAAAATCGTTAAAATGGATATTGATGAATCGCCCAAGACGCCGTCTGAATACGGGATTCAAACCATTCCGACATTTATCTTGTTCAAAAACGGTGAATTGGTTGATCGTAAAGTGGGCAGCATGCCGAAATCCGCTTTGGAAGATTGGATTAAGTCTCATAAATAAGTCAGTTTTAAAAACTGTTTCTTTGTGGCGTGTTTTTTTGAGCAAAAGAGGCTGAAGAGCCTCTTTTTTTTATGCGCAGAATTTTCTTGACAGATGCGGGGGGGGGGGGGGATACTTGTAAAAAAATTGAAGAAGAGGTTAAAAATCGCAATAAACCGTAAAGTCTTAAGAAAATAAGTCACATATAGTAATATAAAGGTGAGGAAAAATCGGATGAAAAAATATTTGGCAAAACAACAAGGCAGAAGTATGTTGGAGATGTTGGCTGTTTTGGCCATTATGGGCGTCTTAACCGTCGGCGGCATTGCTGCTTACACCTTTGCCGTTTCTAAACATCGCGCCAATCAAATCTACAACCAAGTCGATTTACGCGCCGTTGCTTCTTTCGGAAATCCTCTTGTCCGACAAACGCAAATCGGACAAACTTATCCTTTGCCCGGGTTCGATGAAGTCGTCGAAAACATCACTTACCAACACAAAAAGACTTCCGGAAACGGGTATGACATTATCGCCTCTCACGTACCCGAACGTGTCTGTCGTCGTTTGCAAGACATGACTTTTCCCGTTCCCAAATCCGTTACATTGAATGAGGCTGATCTTTCTTCAACGTGTGGCGCGGATAACACGTTTGTCTTTTCTTATGACGGTTTGTCCGTCGGAAAACCGTCAAGCGGTGTTGATCCAATTGATTGTAATTGTGAAGGATGTCAAAGTTGCGAAAGTGGCACGTGTCAAGACAATGACAACTTATGCGGCCCTAAAGAAGTTTGCAGGTCAAAGGTTTGTCAATGTGCTTCTGGATATACGGAGTGTCTAGGTAGTTGTTATACGACTTGTCAAGAAGGTTTTATAAGAGACCCTGTCACTTGTGATTGTGTTTGTGAACCTCAAGAATGTCCTGAAAATGCGACCTGGAATACGGCAACTTGTTCATGTGAATGCGATGAAGGATATGATATGTGTAACAGTGCCTGTTATCCAAAATGCAAAGGCTCTGGCATAACTGGAGAAAGAGATCCTGATACATGTGCCTGTATTTGTTTCGAAGGAACAAATGCTGATACTTGTGCCTGTCCTGAAGGATATATTTATGTCGCAGGACAATGCCAAAGATTTTACTGTACAGGGGAAAATGGGGCTTGCTATATTAATGATATAAGATGTGGAACAAACTGTACAAATATAGACAATATTCAAACAGTTTCTTGTGACGTTGGCATTTGTAGACCAAGTGCCTGCCCTGCAGAACTTGGGGAAGATTCCTTCACCTTTACCAATTATAAAAGGCTTGGAGGAGAATGGTATTGGGGATGTAAATTATCTATTCCAAACTGGGATTGTTATTGGCGAGGACGATACGCTTTTTGTTTTGGAACAGATTCCTTATATCCTTGTGCACAAACAGAAACATTAAATGGTTCAAAAATCATAGGGACCTGTACTCCAAGCATTTGTACAGGTGTTGGGGCTAATTTCACTGAACCTACATTGATGTCCTCTTGTTCTTTTGCTTCAGGGGTCTATTGTTACCCGATTTTTAACATTGACACAATCACTCGCTGGATATGTTACTCTTCCTCTGGAGTTCAATGTTCAGCCTCATGTCAAGATCCTCCTTCTTGCAACGGCGCTTGTGATGAGGTTCTTTGTGCTACTGGTTTTACTTATAACCAAGAAAAAGGAATGTGTTGCGATTCACAAGGGGTCTGTTGCGAAGGATATTCTACTGCTGCAACATGTTATCGAGATGATACAATTTGTGGAAGTTTATGCAAACCGACAGGAACAGATTGCGATTCGGGTTCATGTTATGATCCCGGCTGTCCTGCAGGAACAACTTTCAGTTACAGCCCTATTATAAACCGTTGGGGTTGTATTAATGGTGATATGGTTTGTTGGTTTTATTCGCAAGCTTCCTCTGTCCAATGTCATTACAAAAATCAAAAATGTGGAACTTCTTGCACTTATGATGGTATTTGTCAAAATCCAGCATTAGAAGAATGTGCACCTATAGATGAAGAAACAGGTAAAAAATATTGTCTTTATGAGGCACCTTTAACAGATACGTGTGTCTGTAAAGGCTCAGAAACAAATGGCCACTGTTGTGCTCCTGGTCATACATTTTCTAATGGAGGTTGTACGCTTATAAACTGTCCAGACGGACAAATTGTTGATGAAAGTGGTTTTTGTAAGACAGCTTGTACAAATAATTCTGAAGTCTTAAATTGTGTATGTCCAGGAACAACTCATACAAATCAATTCAATGCTAAAATTTGTTGCGATGCTGACCATTCGTGGGATGAAACGGCTGAAACGTGCGTGTAAAAGAAAAGGGCGATTAAATCGCCCTTTAACGTTGTTTTGATTATCCTAATCCGGCGCCCAACCGTCGACGTAAAGCTTCTGCGGCCAGAGTGCCTTCATCCGATTCTTTTTGCGCCACTTTACTTTTGAATACTTCGGACGGTCTGTCTTGGGCCGGGGTTTCTTTTTCATGCGCCTTTTTCATTAACCCTTCTTTCCGTTTGTTTTGGAACTCTGTTCCTTCAATCCGCAACATCAGCCCGTCTTTTAATCGAACGCCTTTTGACATGTCGTTGATTGTGGTTACATTTTGATCAGCCGATGTATTTTCGCTGCTTAATTCTTTGCGCAGTTGCTTTTCTTGATCCGTCAGAGCCTTATCCAAGCCCGTCATATCCTTTGAAAACGGATTAGCCGTCGGG
>CALXTZ010000010.1 GCA_944391545.1 uncultured Alphaproteobacteria bacterium | reverse complement strand
GCTGCACCCATCGCCGCCGGAGACGCGGTCTCGGGCGCTTTGGTCTGCTCTCTGTTAGCGGGCAAGTCTTTGCGACAAGCTCATGAAAAAGCGGTCGCCGTTTCCGCATATGTGTGTACGCAATCCGGCGCATGGCCGCCTTATAAGGACTTTAAATCATGACCAAAAACAATCAAAAAATCATTTTCAGACTGATTCCGATTATGCTGACATTCTTTGCCATGGGATTCGTGGATTTAGTCGGCATTGCCTCCAATTATGTCAAAGCAGACTTCGGCTTATCCGATTCATTGACAAATTTGTTGCCGTCCATGGTTTTTTTCTGGTTTTTGATTTTATCCGTTCCGACCGGCATGCTGATGGACAAAATCGGCCGCCGGAAGACCGTTTTATTAAGCTTGGCCATTACCTTGGCGGCGATGCTGGTTCCTTTGATTGATTACAGTTTGCCGCTGATGGTGTTTTCTTTTGCCCTGCTCGGCATCGGCAACACGTTGATGCAAGTATCGCTCAACCCGTTGTTATCCAACATCATTCACGGCAATAAATTATCCAGTGCTTTGACATTCGGGCAGTTTGTCAAAAACATAGCCGCTTTTTCGGCGCCGATTTTAACGGCATGGGCCATTGCCCGCGTTGGCGATTGGAAACTTATTTATCCGATTTTCATGCTGGAAGGCGTCGTTGCTTTATTGGCTATGGCCAAAGACACCGTTAAAGAACGCATATCCGGTCACGCGTCCACATTTAAACAATGTTTTTCTTTGTTAAAAGATCCGCTGATTTTATTTTGTTTTATCGGTATTATGTGCCATGTCGGCATTGATGTCGGAATCAATGTCACGGCGCCTAAAATCCTAACCGAAAAAACAGGCATGAGCTTGGCGGCGGCCGGATACGCAACCAGCATTTACTTTTTCTTCAAAACCGCCGGTAGTTTCATGGGCGCTTTTATTTTGGCACGTTTTTCTCACAAACGTTTTTTTGCCGTCAGCGCGTTCATCATGTTAACCGCCGTCATCGGATTGTTTGTTTTTTCGGAAAAGCTGCCGCTTTACATATGCATTGCACTCATCGGATTCGGCAACTCCAACATCTTTTCCATCATTTTTGCTCAAGCGATTTTACACAAACCCAGCCGGAAAAACGATATTTCCGGATTAATGATTATGGGCCTGTTCGGCGGAACCGTCTTCCCGTTTTTAATGGGAATTACGGCAGATGTTTCCGGCAGTCAAACGGGCGGCGTTGCGGTCATGAGCTTGGGCATTTTATTCCTGCTTTACATGATTCGGCAAATAAAACCGGCGCATTAATATTACGTATAACTTTTTAATGAAAGCTGAAGCTTTATAAAGATATTTTCATCCTTAAAACACAAAATTCAAATAAAATGTGAATAATTTTAAAAAATTTACTTGCTATTAACAATTAAATGATTATACTTTGTTTGTAATAAGCAAGGATTTATGTGAAATGACACACAACGAAGTATCTTTTAACTTATCTGTATCCGATCGGGAAACCGGGTCGGTGATGTGTGCTTTTAACGTTACCCCCCCCCCCCCCATTTATTAAATAATTCAATAACTTATTTTGATTTAAAGCATCATTGCAACGCGTCTTGCAATGCTTTTTCATGCAACAAAGGTCTTCGGATAACAAAGACTTTACATCGGAACATTGCTTTTTCATGCCATCAACGAGCGCATCGTCTTGCCGACCAGCTTCATCGGTGCGTTCATCCGTGTCATGGAATGATGACCCCAAAAGACGGACACATCCTCTTGCCGACCAGCTTCGTGGGCGTGTCCTTGTTTTTGGGTCATTCACTCAAAAACCATACGTTGAGCAAAACGTATGAACCCTTTTCGGGGGATAAAAGCCTTATGGCATGTTCATTAACTTTAAAAAAGGAAGATTAAAATGAAAGAATTACAAAACGGACGTTCTATGATTGAAATGTTGGGCGTGTTAGCTATTATCGGCGTGCTGTCCATCGGTGGTTTGGCCGGTTACACCATGGCCATGAACCGCCATCGCGCAAACCAGGTTTTAGACTATGTCTCTCGTTGTGCTGTTATTGCTCAAACGAAAGGAGATGGATCACAAAATCCTTCTGGTACCTGTAGCGATCTCATGGAAGATGAAGATCAACCTTCTTTAACATCCGCAACAGTAGGCGGAACTGTTGATCAGCCCACCGTCACACTAGTGTGGAAAAATGGTACTGACAAAGTAAAAGCTGCTGTAGTAAGTCGTCTTGAGGGCGCAAACGCAATGGAAATAACCGAAGCAGGAGACAAGATTACATTCAATCCCTCGAATGCGTCATAATCCCTACTCGGATTAATCGCCCAAAAAAGCCGCCCGAAAGGACGGCTTTCTTTTCCATAAGCGCGCCGCAAAATTACTGACCGAATACCCGCTTTTTTTCCGCGGCCAAACACGCATTGCGTTTTAAAATATCAACGCTGCCGTGCGCCAAAGCCTCTTCATAATACGCAATCTTGTAATTAATCTTTTCCATATATTGTCGGATTTGCGCTTGTTGCTCTTCTAACCGCTTCTTTTGCCGCTTAAACAAATCCAATCGCTTTTGCAACGTCGAATCGCCTGCCTTGTACCAATCAATATATTGCTTAATTTCTTTTAATTGCAGGCCGGTTCCTTTTAAACATTCAACAATCACCAACCATTCAATATCCGAATCCGAAAACACGCGAACGCCCGCCGCATTTTTTTGAACAAACGGCAATAATCCTTCTTTGTCATAAAAACGAAGCGTATGCGTCGTTAATCCCATCTTTTGGGCAACTTGACCAATTGTGTATGACATGTTTCATCCTTTCGCTTTAAAGCATACACTTTTTCTTGTCGCCGGTCAAGTTAGAGTTATCTTCAACATCATCTTGCAAAAATGGAAAAGAAGACCTAAATTGAAAAAGGTACTTTTATGAAAGGGGAAAAAAATGAAAAAGGAAATCCAACCAACCGCATCAAGAAACATCAGCCGACTGATCATCAGTTTGTTATTGATGTTTTGCGGCGCTTACGTTTTATTTAATCCGGTCGCCGCACTGATGACGACCTCGTTGATTTTAGGTTTGTTCTTCATCGTCACGGGAATCGGTTACTTCTTTGTGTTTTACCAAAGCCGTTCTTATATGCTGATGATCATGGGGATTTTAGACATTCTCATCGGTTTGATTTTTGTCTCGAATTTAGGCCTGACCGCCCAAAGCATTCCGATTATTTTTGCACTGTGGTGTTTGTTCATCGGCATTACGCAAATTGCCTCATCGCTTGAAATGAAAGACTTTCAAATCGACGCTTGGAAATGGGTTTTCGGTTTAGGATTGTTAAGCGTTTTGTTTGCCTTTTTGATTTTCTTCCATCCGGCCATCGGCATTTTAACCATCACCTTGCTTATGGGTAGCTATTTAATCATTTACGGCTTGTTTGAATTTGCTCGTTTCATCCAGGGATATTAAGCAAAAACGCCTCTTTAACGAGGCGTTCTTTTTATCGCGTTTGTTCGGCCCAAGTTCGAAACCGTCGTTCAAACGGGCATACATACCGGTTTTGATCTAAATCAAGCGCTTTTTCGATTTGATGTTTTTTGTAGCGCAGTAAAGACGGTCTCGGGACTTTCCCCTGCTCTTGTTCGGAACAGGCGTAAAGCCATCTCAAGCTCAAATTATCGGTGCTGAACGCTAAACACAACGGAAATTTCAACAAAAAAGCTACCGTCTCCCGTTCATCCCGAGTTATTTTAAATCGCCGAAACAAGGAAATAACCTGATGCGCATGATGCCGGAATGTTTCAGAAGACTGATAAAACAACGACGGGCATTGACAAGCCGCTTTCATATACGCTTTGCGCGTCAGCCCAACCCGCTCAAACAAATGAAAAACCGTATCGATATTTTGCTCAACCGTTTGCGGCTGCAAACAAAATAAAGCCGGCGCCCGACAGGCTGCCTTAAAAAAAGCCTCCGAAGACATACCATTGCGTTCAAACAGATGAAGCATTTGTTGAACGCGCGGCACAATCGTTTCGGGCGACTGGTAAAAAAGCGTCGGATACAGGCCGGCGGCTTTGACATATGCCCGCGCCGACAATCCTTTCGTTTCAAAGGCTTGCACAACCTGGGTTATATTTTTTTGAATCGTCGCAGGCGATAAGTATAAAAGAGCCGGCGCTTTGGCGGCAGCTTTGATAAACGTTTCATGCTCCAAGCCCAAAACACCCAACACATCCGATACCGATTGGACATGCTTTTGCACGGAAGCGGGATCCTGATAAAACAACTGCGGATAAGTCAGGCATATATTCACAAATGTTTTACGATTGCCAAAAGGCGCTAAAATGCGCGAAAAAGCAGCTTCCTGCTCTGCGCCTGACAAAGCGGCTTTGCGTGCAAAATGCAAAAAGAAATGAGCTGTCTTTGGAATCGACAACCGCCGGCGCAGGCGTTTTTCCTGATCGGCGGTTAATTTTAAATAAGCTGCCATCTCCCGAATATAGGGTTCTGTTTTGGTTGACAAAGTGTGTGTATCATTGTTTAAGGACATTTTTTTTTTTTCTTTTTACAACAAGATATCACAAACACATCTTTTGTCAACCTTTCAAGAAAATGTTTGCCCGGGCTTCAAGCGGCACGAAGCCGCTTGATTTAAGAATCGAATCGATCGTACAATCTTTTCAATTCTTCCATTTTTTGTTCGCGATCAGCCGGATTTTCATAATAATCTTCGACACAAGCCTGCATTTGCTTTTGCAAAATTTGGACTTCGACGACCTTCACCGCCGCCCGAATCGCGCGCAGCTGAATAAGAATATCCGAACAATATCTGTCCGCTTCAACCATTTTCCGAACCCCGTCGATTTGACCGGCGATTCGGTTCAAACGCGGCAATTCATCCATAAACGTCTTTTTTTTCTTCTTTTTCATTCCCGTTTTCCTTATGATTTTTGATGACACGCGCACGTCTCATGACATGCATCGTCTTTTGAACAGCTGCCCTCTTCAGAGCAAGCACATTTATCCGTGCAATGACATTCGCCTTCGCCGCAGCGGCAGTCATCACCGCATTGACAGTTTTCGCACGTACAATTTGGATTATGACATTTTGACATTTTTTATTCCTTTCAAAAAATACCCCCTACAAGGTATTTTTCAGATTACACCGCCTTTAATCGTTCGTCAAGATTCTTTTTGACAAAATTTAAAATATTTGTCATTTTAATTAACGGAGAACACCATGAACCTAAAAAAACGCCCGATTTCCAAGTGGGAAAAGCTTGCCGAAGAAGCGATAACCGAAGCCATCCGAAAGGATCATATTCGCGGGATTGCGACTTTTCACGCCGACAAAAACGGCATTTATCAATTAACTCCGGACGGGCAAAAAATATATATTCAAACGAATGAGCGAACAAAATAAACCTGAATTTTGGATTTTTATCGGTCCCAACGGATCCGGCAAATCAACAATTAACAACCGTTTTTCTCAAGAACCGGAATTTCCTTCTTTGTACATCAATGCGGACGATATTAAAAAAAAGTTTTTTTGTTCCGACAGCCAAGCGCAATTATATGCGCGGGCATTATGCCAAAATGCGTTAAAGGCTCATGTTTCCTTTGCGTTTGAAACCGTCGGTTCTCATGAAAGCAAAGCCGAACTGATGCAGACGGCAAAAGATCAAGGATACCATGTCCGTCTTTTCTTCGTGTGCACGCAAGACCCTCAAATTAATATCCGCCGAATCGAAAAACGCGTCGAAAAAGGCGGCCATGACGTCCCTCAAGACAAAGTCATTTCCCGCTATGAACGTTCCTTACGGTTGTTGCAAAAGGAATTTAAAATCGCCCACGAAGCGTATGTTTTTAACAACTCATGGGAAAAGCCACTTCTGATTGCCCATAAAGTCTCGGACAATGAAATTTATATCCTGCCGCCGGATCCGCAGATTACCGGCATTGAATGGACTCGGAAAAAGATTGAACATTGGCTGGGATTGACGCCCTGCTTGCCCGGATTAAATCGAAAAAGTTTCGAAAGATAATCCGTATATAACAAAAACTGACGGCTTTTCATTTTAAACATTGACATTTGCGGATTATTCAAGATATCCTTTTTAAAAGGAGATTTTTTATGCCGCGATCCGTTATTAGACCCAGTTTGGAAGATTGTTTGGAATCAATTTATTACCACTTTACCGTTCAACAAGGCGTTAAAGCCATTGATATTGCCAAAAGCCTCAATGTCAGTCGGCCTTTTGTCACGGAAATGTTGAAAAAACTGGCGGCCGAAGAGTTAATCAACTACACGCCGTACGGCATTATTTCCATGACGCCGCAGGGA
This sequence comes from uncultured Alphaproteobacteria bacterium, assembly GCA_944391545.1. Lineage (GTDB taxonomy): Bacteria > Pseudomonadota > Alphaproteobacteria > CAAHEQ01 > UBA3637 > CALXXA01. Next base: position 14,709 of record CALXTZ010000010.1, on the reverse strand, counting down.
ATCAAATCGGCTCAAAAAATTTTCAAAAAACACACGTGCTTAACGGCCTTTTTTGAAAACGTTTTGTGTTTGGATCCGGATGAAGCCCAAAAAAATGCCTGTCAAATCGAACATGTCATTTCCGAAAAAGCTTTTAAGCGGTTGGTTGCTTTTACAGAGTTCGTTCAGCAAAACAAAAAAGATTTTTCCGCCGTCTTTCAAAAAGGAAAATAATCAATCTTCAACGTTTACCTGCCAACGCATGGCTTTGATAGATAAAATCACATAACTTTGCCGTCGGACAGCTGTCATTCAGGCGAACCGTAAGCCACCGCTTTTTGTTCATGTGATAGCCTCGAAAATAAGTCTGCCCATCCGCGAGTCGATCAACATCGGGCGGTTCCATCCTAAAATTCAAAACATCAACAAGAACATCGCTGTCTATCCCCAGCTTTCGCTCGGAAATGCGCAGAAAAGCCGCATACCATTTTTGCGTATCTCGACGGCGCACAATGGCTGTAGACGGAAATTTTTCCCATAAAAATTCTAAATCATCTCCATACGTTTTTTTGATATAATCGCGGATGTCTTGCGCCTGATGACTTTGAAAAACATCATGAACAAAACATTGGTCGGCGATTTGAATCAATATCTGCTCAAAAGCCGCTTGTACCTGCTGAACGAACGGGCCGCGCGCGGACGGTACATTCGCCAACAAATAGACTTGTTGATTAGGAACATCGTACACTTCCGCCCGAAGCAAACCGTCCTTATTCAAAACAACCCGTGCTTCCATCTGCGTCTTCGGCAAAAGCGCCGTATAATAATAAAGTCTGTTTTTCTCGGTAAAACCAAAGCTTAATGCTTTTGAAACGTCCATCTTTCGATTGGCAAAAATATCCTGTACGGGTCGCATATTTTTTTCGCCTGTATTATTATTCTTGGATTACCTGTTGTTCATTGTTTTTAAAGTTTTGAATAAGCATTTTTATATAAACTATTTTCTGATGAATTGAGCGTCCGAAAGAGGAACGGAACCGTCCGGAACATATCTTTCAACACGCATATGCAAATCGTATTTATTGCGTAATTCCGAAATGCGTTGCATGATTTCCGATGCGTGATGTTTATCCAATGCTTCCTGATTATCCCAAGAATCAATCAGCAAAACCGTTTCCGGATCATTAACGGGATAAAAATATTCGTATTTCAGATTTCCGGTTGCTTGCCGAATACGATCGGCCAAGCCGCTTTTTTCCATTTCTTCGGCAAACTTACGGGCATTCCCGTCTGTTCCCGTATAGTATATATTAATTGTTAAATTCATTTCTTGATTCCCTCGTACCGTCATGGGCAGAATTAACAAAATTATAAAGAGCATAAACCCTATGTTCAAAAATCTTAAATTCATTTTATCCCCGTTTAATCATAAGCTCCTTTATTCAATATCTAAACACAAAAACAATTTTTTCTCAACTGCTTTTACAAACAACCTGATAAAAACGGCACCGTTAAAGATGCCGTTCAAAACCGTGTTTTTCCTTTACAAATAACAAAGCCGGCCGTTATTTTGTGAAATGAAAAACATCCTTGTGCGAAACCACCATTCCCGCATCCGTTCCCGTAAAATGAACAATATCCGGTTTATTGGCCGTCCCAACATCCAAATAGACAAGCTTTTCCGTCTTCGACGGATTCGAAATCACATGAGAACCGTTCACATCGGCCGGAAAACAGATAACATCTCCTTGTTTTAAATGAACAGCACCCTTTTCCGTTTTTACCGAAGCTTCTCCGCTGATAATATAAAATACTTCTTCATTTTCTTCGTGATAATGATATCCGTAAGCATACTTTCCCGGGTCGACTTCAACAAAATTGGCCGAACATTTGTCAACATCATCTATGATTTGCCTGACAACGAATTGATTCTCGCCTTCCCCTTGAATACGAGCATCTGCTGTTTGATTATTTTTAACAATAATTTCTTTCATGTGTTTTCTCCTGAAAATAGTTGCTATTTTAAAACAAAAATATTATTATGCATGTAAGATGAAATTGTAAAGTAGGCACTATTTTATTATAAAGTATTCAAAATGTAACCATTGGAGAAAATAAGGTGATTTCGAATAAAAAAATATTAGATTGTCCCGTTGCGACAACCATCAATTTAATCGGAAACAAGTGGAAGCTTCTCATTATTCGGGATTTGATGAGCGGTACCAAACGATTTGGCGAGTTACGCAAAAGTCTCACCGGCATCAGTCAGCGCGTTTTGACTGAAAATTTGCGAGCTATGGAAAATGACGGCTTACTGACCCGCACGGTTTTTGCAGAAGTTCCGCCTCGTGTTGAATACAGTTTGAATAAAACAGGATTATCATTACAACCGATTATCATGTCTATGGCCGATTGGGGGACACGATATAAAAACAACCGATTGTAATCCGTTTTTGTCAGACGATTATGGATTTTCCATACAAAAAAGCCGCCTGATCCGGCAGCTTTTAAATGGTGAGCGTGCTGGGACTCGAACCCAGGGCCCTCTGATTAAAAGTCAGATGCTCTACCAACTGAGCTACACACTCGCTTTCACGAATGAAGCGAATATACATAAAACGCGCGGCCGCGTCAAGTCTTTTTTTGAAAAAAATTTATTTTCCGGCAAAGAAAATCTTTTTATTGCAAAAACACCAAATCCGGCGTATTTTCCATCAGCTGGCCGAAAGCCCCTTCCGGCATCACAACGTCTATTTCAATATAAGTATCCGTATCCTTGCGTTTTAAGACAGAACCTCGCTCATAAAGTTTCGCCAAAATCTCTCCTTTTTCAACGGGAAAGCGCACCCTGAAGACACGCTGCGTTGCATTCATCGTTTCATCAATGTGAGCCAGTAACAGGTCCAATCCTTCCCCCGTCAAGGCGGAAACCGGCCACATTCTGTCTTTTTCTTTTGCTTTTTGAAACAAAGCCTGCCGCTCGGCATCATCCAATAAATCGATTTTATTTAACACTTCTTTTAAGCCGGCGTCGACTTCTTCTTTCAAGCCTAAATCTTTCAAAACAGCTTCAACATCTTGCTTTTGAGCTTGCGTATCCGGATGAGAACAGTCCCGAACATGTAAAATAATATCCGCTTCCACGACTTCTTCCAACGTTGCTCGAAACGCGGCTACCAGTTCATGCGGCAAATCCGAAATAAATCCCACCGTATCGGATAAAATCACCCGACGACCGCTGGGCAGTCGAATTTCACGCAAAGTCGGATCCAATGTCGCAAACAGCAAGTCTTTTGCAAAAACATCCGCCTTTGTCAGTTTGTTAAACAATGTCGATTTTCCCGCATTTGTATAGCCTACCAATGCCACAACAGGATAAGGGACTTTTTGCCGCGCGCGGCGTTGAAGCGATCGTGTCTTTTTGACTTGTTCCAGCTCTTTTTTGATACGCACGATTTTGTCATCAATAATCCGTCGGTCGATTTCAATCTGCGTTTCCCCGGGGCCGCCCAAAAAGCCGGCGCCGCCGCGTTGACGTTCCAAGTGAGTCCACGACCGAACCAATCGGCTGCGTTGATACGTTAAATGAGCCAGTTCCACTTGAAGAACCCCTTCTTTGGTTCGCGCCCGTTCGCCGAAAATTTCCAAAATCAGTGCCGTCCGGTCTATGACCTTTGTTTGCCACGCTTTTTCCAAATTGCGCTGTTGAACCGGTGTCAACGCACAGTCCATAATCACGACATCGATTTCTTTTTCTTTGAACATCGGCGCCAAACGATCCATGACGCCACGCCCGATATAGGTCGACGGTTTGATTTCACGCACGGGAACAACTTCGGCACCGATAATCGTTAAATCAATCGCCCGAGCCAACCCGACCGCTTCATCCAACCGCGCGTCAGCCGACCGCAGTTCATTCTTTTCTTTTAAATCGGGATAAAGAACATACGCATACGCACTCATGAAGCGTTTTCGTCCCCGAAATCATGAATGCCGGCTACCGGCATGATCGTTGAAACGGCATGCTTGTAAATAAATTGCGTATGCGCCTCCCGACGCAACAAAATGCCGTCCGCATCCAATCCCGTGATCACGCCTTGCAATTTGACCCCGCATTGCAAAAACACGGTCACCGGTTCTTGATGCCGATACAAATAGGTTAAAAAAACTTCTTGCGCGTTTTTATTCATCTTCTTTCCTTTTCACAGAAACGCTTATCATATAGCACAAAATTAAAAGAAAAACAACCCGGCCGCAAAAAGTTTATCCACCTCTTTGGAATGCCCCTTGTCCGCAAAAACAATAACCGAATCGCCTTTCATGATTTCAAAATCCTTTGACAAAGGCATTAACTCGCCGTCTCGAACAACGGCACAAATCCGAACGCCGGACGGTGTTTTTATCTTTTCAAACGGGATGCCGACAACTTTCGACGTTTCCAAAGCCGCAATTTCCATAACGTCTCCGACACCGCCGCCCAAAGAATAAACAGAGCGAATTTGTCCTTTGCGAATTTGGGCGATAATCGTCGAAATGCTGATCGCATTCGGATCAATAATCACATCCACCCCCAAATCCGAAATCAAATGGTTGTAAAGGGCTTTATTAATCAAAGCAAAAGTCTTTTTCACATTCTTTCGCTTGGCCAGCAAGGAAAGCAAAATATTATCTTCGTCTTCTCCTGTCAGAGCAATCGATACATCCATTTCACCGATTTGGCTTTCATTCAAGATGTCCTCATTCAACCCGTCGCCCTTGATAATCAATGTATCCGGCAATTGTTTAGCCAAAAAATGAGCGCGCCGTTCGTCTTTTTCAACCAATGTAATATGTTGTGTAATGCCCTCTTCTTCCAACAGCTTTGCCGTTCGTAATCCCACACGACCGCCGCCGAATAAAATGACTTTGCGTGCCACATCCGTTTCATGTCCCATGACCGATAAAACTTTAGACAATCCTTTCGTTTTCGCCACAAAATAAACATCATCATCAGCTTGGAAAGTTAGGCTATTTGTAATTGGAACAGACTGACCGTCCCGAATGACGCGCCCCAATCCCAAAACATGATCAGGCAGCAATTCTTTTACTTCATCGACACGCCGCCCGACCAAAGGAGCCTTTTCCGGCAGCGGTAACCCCAGCATCACGACCTTGCGGCTGTTCAACGTGATATAATCCAAAGCGCCTGGAATTTTTAAATTCCGAACAATACGCTTGGCAATTTCCTGTTCCGGCGCAATCACGACATCCATGTGCAAAGCTTGTTGCAATTGTTCATAATCGGGATCCAAATAAAACCCGGAACGCAGCCTGGCCATTTTCATCGGCACATGGAAAAGCGCATCCGCCGCCAAACACGTTATCATATTGACTTCATCATTGTTTGTAACGGCAATCAGCATGTCCGCATCTTTGGCTCCGGCTGTTTCCAATACAGCCGGATTAGCTGCGTTGCCTTGAATTGTCTGGATATCCAAATCATTTTCCAAAGACGTTAATTTGCGTCCGTCCGTGTCAATTAAAACCACTTCAAATTTTTCATCCGACAGATACTGCGTAATGACAGTCCCGACTTGTCCGGCGCCGCACACGATTGCTTTCATCCGTTTTCCTCCTTAAAATAAGTCTTAATTAATGATCGCACCCGTTCCTCATCTGTTTCAGCATAAACCGCGCGTCTGAAATGAGCAACAAAAGTTTTCCCGCCGGCATACCATGCGAGGTGTTTTCTGGCAATAAATATCCCTTTATGCCCGTAATACGTCATCAACCGATCAAAATGAGCCAAAACAACTTCCGTTAAATCAAATCGGGGCATCTGTCTGTCAACATGCGCCAAAATCCAAGGCTTTCCCATCGCCGCGCGTCCGATCATGACCCCGTCTGCCCCGGTTTGAGCCAAACATGCTTCAGCCGTTTGCGCATCCGTTATATCTCCGTTGGCAATAACCGGCACGGGAACCGCTTGTTTGACTTTTTGAATCCAAGACCAATCCGCCCGCCCGCTGTATCCTTGTTCTTTGGTACGCGCATGAACAGTTACCCCATCAACACCGGCTTCTTCCAAATGGCGCACAAAATCAACAACTGTGATATGATTTACATCCCATCCCAACCGCGTTTTGACCGTCACAGGAACGGAAACCACTTTTTTCACGGCCTCCACAATTTGATATGCCCGATACGGCTCTTTCATCAATGCCGAGCCGCTGATATTTGAAATCAGCTTTTTCACCGGACAGCCCATATTGATATCAATTTGAACGGCACCGGCCTGCTCGGCCATTTGTGCCGCACGTGCCATCACTTTCGGATCATTTCCCACCAATTGAATACCAATCGGCCCCGTTTCTGCGGACAAATCCATCATCTGACGCGTCTGTTTTGAACCGTAACACAAAGCATCCGCCGAAATCATTTCCGTAAACAACAAATTGTTACAAAACAACCGAACCGTTTGACGGAACGGTTTATCGGTCACACCGGCCATCGGTGCCAACATTGTTTTACTTTGAAAGGGCATAGGGGCGTCTTTCTTTTATAAAGTTTTCCACAAAATCCATTGCTTGTTGCTTTTGATCAACAGATAACCGTTTTTCCAATTCTGCCAACTCCGGCGCATTTTCCAAAATATTCTCACTGTCCGGGAACATGAATGTCATTGCCAGATACAGCCATTGATAGGCTTTAACCAAATCCGGAATTTTATCCTGATCAGCGGAATAAATCTCGTACAACTTTCGCTGCGCCGGCGTATAATCCTGCATTGCCGCCTTTTCATACCAATCGACGGCTTTGTCCACGTTCACTTCCACGCCCTTGCCGTCCAGATACATATAAGCCGCCGCACACATGGCTTCCAACCGATTTTGATTGGCCGCCCGTTCGTACCAATACAAAGCCTTTTCATAGTTCCGCGGCACTTTAGAGCCTTCTTCAAACAACCGCCCGAGCTCATATTGGCTGATAGAATCGCCGTATCCGGCTGTTTTAGCCAACCATTGCATATCCCACTTTTCATCGATGTCCGGCGCGCTTTTAATTTTATAGCTCGGCGATCGACGCAAATACGCCAAAGCCCGCAAAGCGTCTTTATCACCCTTTTCAGCTGCCATTTCATAGTATTTCTCGGACAATTCCGGATCCGGCAGAACACCTGGCTTACCGTATTGATAAATCCGCCCCAAAGCAAATTGCGCTTCCAAATACCCTTGATTAGCGGACTTGGTTAACCACATCACGATGGTTTGGTAGTCTTTTTTCTTTTGTTTTTGATAAAAACACGCCAATTGAAACTGTGCATCCGCATATCCGTCATCCGCTTTCGCATAAAGGTCGGTTTGTTCAATCTGTTCAAGAGTCACGGCATTCGAAAAAGGCAGCAACACGGAAGAACCGGCAATAGCCGGCAAAGCCAGTCCCCACACAAAACACACAGATATCAGTTGACTTTTAAGCATAATTTTTTATACTGTGTTTCACACCAAATTGCAAAGGAAAAGTGAGATGCCTCATCAAAAAGTGCGCGTTATCGGCGCCGGGTTGGCCGGATCGGAAGCCGCTTGGCAACTGGCGCAAAAAGGAATAACCGTTGATTTAATCGAAATGCGGCCGGATACGATGACGCCGGCGCATACGACCGGCGATTGTGCCGAGCTGGTTTGTTCCAACTCTTTGCGCTCGGACGATGTCCAAACCAGCGCTGTCGGTTTGTTGCACGAAGAGCTGCGGCGCATGGGATCTTTGATTATGATTGCGGCGGATGCTTGTTCTGTCCCGGCCGGCGGTGCGTTGGCTGTCAATCGGCATGATTTTTCCAAAATGATTACACAAAAGCTGAAAAGCCATCCGTTGATTCGTTACGAAGTCCGTCACATGGGTTTACCGACGGATGATGTGCCGACCATTGTGGCAACCGGGCCTTTAACGTCCGGCCCGATGGCGGATGACATTCAAACCCTGACCGGGGATGAATCGCTGCACTTTTTTGATGCGATCGCGCCGATTGTGTATACGGATTCCATTAACATGGAAAAAGCCTGGTATCAATCTCGGTATGACAAAGGCGACAAATATGATTATCTCAATCTGGCTTTGACAAAAGAACAATATGAACAATTTGTCAGGGATTTATTGGCCGGTGAAAAAGTCGCTTTTAAGGAATGGGAAAAAGAAACGCCTTATTTCGAGGGGTGTTTGCCGATTGAAGTCATGGCCGAACGCGGCATGGATACGTTGGCTTTCGGTCCCATGAAACCCGTCGGATTAACCAGCCCACATTTAACGGAGCGGCCTAAAGCCGTTGTTCAGTTGCGCAAAGAAAACAAAGAAGGCAACCTCATGAACATGGTCGGATTTCAAACCAAACTGACTTACGGGGAGCAAACACGCATTTTCCGAACAATTCCCGGATTGGAAGATGCTATTTTTGCGCGTTTAGGCGGCATTCATCGCAACACTTTTGTTTGCGGACCGAAGGTATTGGATGAACGGTTGTGTTTGAAAAAACGCCCCTCTGTTCGATTGGCCGGACAAGTTTCCGGATGTGAAGGCTATGTCGAAAGCACGGCGATGGGGTTGTTGGCCGGATTGCTCACGGCTTTTCCGGAAATGCCGCTGCCGCCGGCGACAACAGCTTTGGGCGCGATGCTGCGCCATGTGACGCAAGGAAATATTGACACGTATCAACCGATGAACATTAACTTCGGATTATTCCCTGAACCGGAAACGGAAGGGCCTCGCAAAATCAAAGGCGCGGATCGTAAAAAATTATATACAACGCGCGCTTTGCGTGATTTGGAAGAATGGAAAAAACAAATTAATCTTTAAAGAAGGAGCCTTCCGGCTCCTTTTTTATTCAATGCAGCAATCCACTGCTTTTCGAATAACAGACTTCATCTTGCCGAACAAAGATCCGTCGGAAACCGGTTGTTCCGTCACGCTTTTTTCCGCCGCCGTCGGCAGGTGCGCCGTCAATGCTTTTGTTTTTTCCGCATCATCATGAACCCATTTCACATCTTTCATGTCTACAAGATTCATGTTCAATCCCCAGAACAAACAATATAAATCATACGCTTGATTAAACAATTGGTAAGCTTCTTGCGTATTACCCAAACTTTGCTGTTTCGTCCCGACTTCCATCAATCGCATCGATGACGCCAACAAGTGTTTGGAAATGCACCACACTTCTCCTTCGTACGCCGGAATTACTTTTTGCAACAAGTTCTTGCGCAATTCCCGAATGTCTTGAACCATGTCATAAAAAGACGTTTTGCCCGTTTTCGCACCCGAAAAAACCAAATGTTCCTCAATCGATATCAAATTCATAATCGCTATCGTTAAGTCCTGATCCGACGACAAGTCTTTCGGATTTTTCTTTTTCAACGCATCAACACGTTCGACAAATTCTTTAACTGATTCGGCTTTTTTCATTTTTCCCCCTTTAATCAAAACTCGGCACAACATCCGCCGTCACGGGAATGATGCCCTCACCTTTGGCGCAATTGCAAACCGGAAAGTACGCGATTAAAACACTGGTCACAAGCACAAGCAAAACCGGTACAACCACTTTTTCAAACGGGAAATGCGCATGGCCGCCGTTTTTCGCTTTCATCCATTGATACAAGTGCATACCGAAAATCAATACTGCTGCCCCCAGCAACGTCGTAAACAAGAAAGAATCAATGAAGAAAATGCCCCAAATAATGCTGGGTTCATACGTCAATTCACTGATATACATCAATCCGATCATCGCAATCGACGATGCCATCAAAATTTGCTTATACCCGGTGAAGACCCATCCTTTTTTATCAAACCAGCGAATCAACCAATAGCCGATCATTGCCAGCATCGCACCGGCCCAAACGCCGACGACACAGTCATCCACACCGAGCTGCCGCGCAATCCCCAAAGACGCCCCGATTGCAACCGTACACACGGGACAAGCCGGCCCGGCCAAAACTTTTGTTGACAAAAGACTCATTCCTAACGCATATAAAAATTTCATTTTAACTCCATCCTTAATTTGTATGCAGCCCGTATCTTATCCAAGAACGCATCACTTGACAACTATTTTTCTTCATCCGCCACAAAGACGCGCTTTTTGCCCCGCATGAGCAAGCCTTTTTCAATCGGTAACAACAAATACAGTTTTTGAAAAAGCCATGTTCCCGCCCAAAAACCCGCCAAAAACGCGACAACTTGCATGATGACCGATAAAACCGAACCCAAAAAGCCCAAATACAGCCATGCGATTATCCACCCGACACCGGCGCCGATACTGCCGAATCCGACTCCCCATGCTGACAAATCAATCGCTGCAACAGGACATGTATTAACGCATCGAAAACAACCGGTACACCCTTTATGCCAAATCGGCCGCTTGTTTGAAAGACGAATAACCTGACACGGACAATCGCGTTCACATCTGCCACAATGGATACAAGCCGACGTTGATACAAAGCAATAAGCCATCACATAGCGGATATAATAAAGATAAGGAAAATAAAGCAAGGAAGCCACTGTCGCCGTCACTCTGTTTTCCGTTTGAAACGTATTTGTTTCAATCGCGTCCAAGCCTGTTTCAATTTGCTCTAATGCTTTTTGATAAACACCTTTTTTTTCTTCGTCCGAGATTTGAGAAAGAGCCAACGGTAAAAACGTATCGGGCATCAAAACCAAATGCGTTGTCAGGACATCATATCCCCGATCTTTTAACATAAACGCGCCGAACCGGCGACCGATACCAGAAAATTGGCCAGCAACCGTCCAAAACACTGCTTTTTTATCCCCCGTTATCGGCATTGTTTTGATTTTATCCACCACAAAAGACGGAATGCCGGCAAAATAAATCGGCGCTAAAAACAAATCCATATCCGTTTTAGGCAAATCTCCGGGAACCGGTTGTTCCAAATTATGCCAATAGATGACTTCGTGACCGCGCCGAGCCAACGCTTCTATTGTCTTTTGCGTCACCCAAGCCGTGTTACCACATCCTGAAAAATAATATAATCCGACCCGCATTCAGCCCTCTATTGATACAAATTAAACACTTCGTCCACGGAGGGAACGGATGGTTCGATAATATCCCGACATTGGCCGAAACGGAATGTATCAAAGTTTTGACCGCTTTGCAGGACTTTATAATTGTATCTGGCATCCACGAACGGATACGGCGTCATTTCTTCAGCCTTTAAAAACCAAGAAGCCGCTTCTTTGACATTTCTCTCGACGCCTCGCCCAGTCGCATATAAAATTCCCAACATGTTCATTGAATGCGGATAACCTAAATCAGCGCCGGCTTTTGCCCAAGAAAACGCCAAGGCATCGTCTTTGGCATCTCCTGTCATGTAAGAATAAGTCCGCACACAGTAAGCCTGTTCTTTTTTCCAATACGACAGCATATCCGTCGGCTGTTGCGTGCTGATATAGGTAAACAGGTTTTTAACCAAGATATCGTCCCCCGGCCGGTCGGAATCATAATAGCGTTCGATTTCGGCCATTTGTGCCGGAATATAATCGGACTTTTGATAATTTTCCAACACATACAGCAACTTATTGCGTTTATGATCCAAAGCCCATTGCCCCCATGTTTTCCAATCTTTCAACTGACATTCCTGCAGTCCTTTAAACCGAACCGACGGGTTATCCAACATTTCGATGTTAGCAGCAATTTTCTGACATTCCTGCGGTGTAAATTGCAATTGATACACCGAAGAAGCAAACCGAGTCTGTCCCAAATTCGGATTTTGGCAAATGTCAATACAATCGCTGTCGGGACGCTTTAATAAGACATGTCGTTCCGTCCCTTTTGTCACAATGACGGCGGATGAACGAACTTCCCGCACATAATATCCGGCCGAAGTCGTTTGCATCGGTACAACCGTTTCTTTGTTGCCGCGCTTATCTTGCAGCACCGCACTGGTTCCGGAGATACTGAAAATAATATAAGGTTTATCACTTTGTGATTTATTCCATGCCAACACAGCCGGACAATCGCAAGACTGGATGGATTTCAACTGAATACCCGGTTTTTGAACGGATGCCGTACAACTGTACATTTTTTCTTCCATTCGGTCCTTTGCCGTTTGCGTCGGCATTTGCTGTTTTAAATATTGTTGTAAAATGCCGTATGTTTCTTCGGCAGCCGGACACCCTTGCATCATGGCTTTCCACCAGTAGCTGTCCGCCAAAGCCTTTTGTTCGTCATTTCCGCCCCAATAAAGCGTTACCGCAACGGCGTGAGCCGCTTCAACGCTGCCCAAGTCAGCCGCTGTTTTTAAGTATTCATACGCTTTATTAAAATTACGTTCGACCATCGCGCCTTTCAGATAAGCAAACCCCAATTCCTGATACGCTTTCAGTGCCGTTTCTTCTTCTGCCGTTTTTAAAACCTTTTTGCCGTACAGGCTGTTGTTGTCCACGATTTTTTGAAGCTTTTCGATGTACTGCCGATAGTTGCCGGCACGTCTGTCGTCTTGAGCCGCTTCATAAACCGCCGGCACATACCCCGCAACGGCTGCTTTTTTGCAATAAAGCGCACCATATTCATGAGTCGGATACTTTTTACACAGCATATACATGCCTTTGCGATAATTGTTTTTCGTCAAAAAAGGCGCCCAATTGTGCCACGCATCCGTTTCATCATTAAACCCGCACGCATCATACACCCAATCCATTTCTTTTTTTTCAGCCACGTACATCAAAGCTTCACACCGGGCACGATCGGCTCTGGCTTTTGTCGGCGCCGTTTGAGCAATACCGGATACACATACGATTAATCCGCAAAAAACATATAAAAACAAACGCATGGCGAGTTCCCCTTTCACATTCTTTATTTAATTTAACATAATCCGCGCAAAGGACAACTAAAATTATAAAAGAAGTCCTCATTTTTTTCTTGATTTTGCTTTCAAAAGCCTATACGCTCAAAAATTAGGGATGTACAAAATGACAGAACAAGACATATTGCCGCCCCATTTGGGGGACTATTTTTTAGGAATTACCGATACTTTTTTTGCCGTCGTCAAAGATGATGTGATTGTCCAAATCAATCCGGCCGCACTTAAAATGCTGGCATTGACGCAGGAAGAAGCTGTTGACAAACCGATTTTGGAAATCATTGCCGACAGTGATCAAGAACAATTCCAACGGGCGTTGGCCAGTAAAAAACGCGTCGATTATATGAACATCCATATCAAAAATAAATCCGGCATTTTAATTGATATGCTTGCTCGCGTCGTCCCGATTTTCGTCAACAATGAAAAAGTGTGTTTAATCGAAGCGCAAAATCAAACGCCGGTCGTCAACTTGGAAAAGAAATGCAAATCGTTGGAAGAACGATTGATTAACATTTCACCGATTGATGTCCAAACCAATTTACCGTCGCCGGTTTTGTTCAACGACCGCGTTGATCAGGCTATTTTAAGGGCTTTGCGGGAAGCGCGCGGCGTTTTGGCGGATGTCAAAGCTTACTTGATGGTGGTTGTTGTCACGCTGACCGGGTTAAACGACATTGAACTGACACACGGAAACGAAGCCAAACGCTTTGCCGTTGAAACATTGGTTTCTCGTTTCAAGTCCAGCATTCGCAGTGTGGATACAGTCGCCAAAGGTCCGGGCGACTCTTTTTATTTCTTGTTTGAAAATGTCAGGGACAAGCAAAACATTTATATTATCACCAGTCGATTGCGCAGTTGTACGAACCTACCGATTATTTTCAAAGAAGAACAATTACATGTCGGCATTGAAATCGGATTTTCGTCCTACCCGGACAACGGGACCAGTCCGATGGCTTTGATCAAATGGGCAAAGCTTAATAATAAGTCCTAGGATAAACACTGCCTTCCGGGGCGACCGGCGCATTTTGACGACCGCAGGCGGCTAAAGCCATACACGCGCATAAAATAATCAAAAAAAGTTTTGTTTTCATTTCCAAAATCCTTTATCATGACATCATGATGAAACATATTTTTCTTTTGACAGTTTTAACGTGTTTTTCTTGTTTTGGCAACTTAAAAGCACAAGAAGACCCGAAATCAACGGCTTTTACATTGTTCGATTCACCCAAATCGGTGCCGACAGCTCCCTATTTCGATGAACATCATCAAGAGCACCGGTTATCCGAATTATCCGGGAATGTCATTGTTTTGAATTTTTGGAAACCAAGTTGTCGGTTGTGTTTAATTGAGTTACCGGCACTTGACCGTTTGCGGAATGATTACAAAGACAAATCCGTTCGGGTCATTGCCGTTGCCGAAGATAAAAATGTTGAAACGATTGCACAAACGCTTCACGACCGCCGCCTGAAAAAGATGACGATTTATTATGATGATAACGAAAAGCTGCTACACGCATTTGGGGGGCAAAAAGTCCCACGTACCGTACTGATTAACAAAGACGGAAAAGAAGTCGGCTTTATTCAAGGCTTAGCCGACTTCGATTCCCCCGACCTGCGCCAACAGATTGAACAACTGTTTTAACATCCTACTCGGCGCAAAGGGTTCAGATAGTTGATTTGAACCGTCTGCATTTCCGACAAAGCGTCATAAGAACGAACTACTTACACAACGCGCGGAGATCACCGTTCCGACCCCAGGTGCTCACGGCTCCACTGCGTGGAAAAAAGATGAACGAGAAATCAGCATCTTTTACGGATGCAGTCCATGCAGAACCAGCAATAGAACTGTCAAACAAACTGCATCTCCAGCTTGACTCCTTTCCGTCCCAGTC
>CALXTZ010000009.1 GCA_944391545.1 uncultured Alphaproteobacteria bacterium | reverse complement strand
ACGAAAAAGTGGGTTCAGCCGCAGGCACAGGCGGGCGAAAGAACGCCGAATAAGGGCCAAGGCAATGTCGCAGTTTCGTCTGCGACAGCCCGCCAGGGTGAGCGAAGCGAATAAATCCCGCCTTTTTATTGAATGAAATCAATCTGATTTAACTCGATTTTCGGCAAAGTAAAGCGGATAGAGTTTTTTAAAAATGGAAAAATTTCTTTTTTATTTAAATTTTTCTTGACAGATGCCGGGGGGGGGGGTATCATTGAAATGAAAAAGTAAAAAGAGGTTAAGAATCCAACTGAACACCGAAGCAAAAGGAAGATAAACGCGTATTGTTATGTTAAAAATGAGGGATATCCAATGAACCATCATCAAAAACACCAAACCGGCCGCACGCTTTTGGAACAACTGGCCGTATTGGCGATTATCGCGGTTTTGGTGATAACGGCTCTGGCTGGGTTTACCTATGCCCGAAATAAAGTGATGGCAAACCGAATTTTGTCGGATGTGTCGCTGGCCTACATGGATGCATCAGAGCAAGAGAGGGCAGTCGGAATTTATCCGATTTTGTTTACACCGGAAAGCAGTCTGTTCATCGAAACGGAAAGGCAAGAAACCGCATCGGGAAAACGAACGGATTTGGTGAGGGTCGACGGTGTTCGTTCTTCGGTTTGTAAAATTGTGCATCAAATGACACAGGACAGTTCGTTTGTTTTGTTGGATTGGTCGGAGGAAGCGCAAGATTACGTTGAATTCACATCGTGTTCAGACGGGGACAACACGATGGTTTTTGCATATGGAAAGGACATCGGTTGTACGTGTCCTGAACATGGGACATGTTATTTAAGTCAAGGGTGTGTTTGTGATTTCGGGTATGAATTAGCGGAAAACGGAACATGTGAAGAGAAAGTTTGTCCGACCGTCAAAGAAATTGAAGACATCACGGATGAATATTGTTGTGTGACGGCGAACGGAGAATGGAACGGTGTTTGTTATTGTCCGGAGGATTATTACTTTAACGGCACGTCATGTGTTCCGGGTCAAGGGTTTTGCGTGTATGCGTATGAACCGCCATCCGGTAACGGATATTATGCTGATTGTGCGTATACATTTAATGAAACGGATGGAAAAGTATCCCTGGCTGTACATGAAAGTTGCCCGTCGGGTCAATATTGCATTTTACGGTGGTCGGATACCGATTGTGGCAGTTCCATTCCAGCCGAAGGTGCCTCCATCATTTATGGGCGATGCGTGGGTGTGACGCTTTCTAGTGACAGGTGCCGTCAATATGATGAAAATGTAATTCCAATGGTTAAAGTACGTCATCCGTGTGATGACAATCAGTATTGCCGATTGAACTGGTCGAGCGATGCGTGTGATACGTTGTCAGCCGAGGGGGTGGATTTGTTGTACGGTGTGTGCTTGGATGTGACAGCGAGTTCTCCGATGGTTTGTCCTATAGAATAAAGGAAAAGAAATGAAGAAGATAGTATTTATTTTGGGTTTGTTTTTTGTATGTGTTTCATCGGTGTATGCGGTATGTGACGGTGGAACGGAAATAACGGGTAAGAACGGTCATGTTTATTGCAAAAGCAATGTTAACATGAACTGGTACACGGCATTTGCTTGGTGCGATGCCCAAGGCCGTACGTTGGCCACAATGGAGCAAATGTGTGATATAGATGAGACACAACGATGGGATGGTAATGTCGGAACGGCCGCGTGTTTGAATTTAGTGGGAGCCACTTCTCAAGACAACTGGTCTTGGTCAGCTCTTCCTTATAGTCCTACGCATGCGTTTAGTGTCTATTTGTCTACAGCAAATGTGTCCAGTGGCCATCGTACGCTTGTCCCTTACTATGCCCTGTGTTGGTAAGAACTATTCTTTTGGACAGATTGCCGCGTGAGTTCGGGTGCTTTACATAATTTGTAAAGGAGAAAAACATGTATAAACAATCCGATTCTACCCACCCGCATTTAACCGCTCGAACAAAATTATTTTTAGATGAGCTTGCTAAGCAAAAAGCGTCGCCTTTGTACACGTTGAGTTACGAGGAAGCTCGTGCTGTTTTGTTGAATGCCCAAACGCAAAAAGACATACCGCCGTCTTTGGATTGTGATATTCAGGAAATTGTTCTACCGACGGGGGCGAAAGGTTCTGTTGATGTGCGTCTTTATCGTCCCAAAGGAAATCAAACCGTTTTACCGGTCGTTGTTTATTACCACGGCGGCGGTTGGGTTATGGGGAACAAAAGGACTCATGAACGGTTGATGCGACAAATTTGCATCGAAGCCGATATAGCCGTTTTATTTGTCAATTACACGGCGTCTCCGCAAGGACAGTATCCCGATATTTTGGAAGAAGATTATGCCGCTTTGACATATATAGCCGAAAATGCGGCGCAATACCGGCTTGATCCGAATAAAATCGTGGTGGCTGGAGATTCGGTAGGTGGCAACATGGCGGCCGTGATGGCGATGATGGCCAAAGAACGAAAAGAACCGGCGATTCGGCGACAAATTTTACTGTATCCTGTGACGGACGGAGAAATGGACTCACCATCTTATCAAGCTTTTGCCGACGGTCCGTGGTTGACGAAAAAAGCCATGGCATACTTTTGGGATGCTTATCTGCCGGATAAAGCCAAACGAAAAGATGTTTACGCATCGCCCGTTCGTGCCACTTTGGAACAATTACAAGGTCTGCCGCCGGCGCTGGTCATTACGGATGAAAATGATGTTTTGCGGGATGAGGGAGAAGCTTATGCCGATCGGTTGATGCAGGCAGGCGTTCCGGTTATAGCCGTACGCTATAAAGGGACAATCCATGATTTCATGATGTTGGACGGCGTTGCCGATACATGCCCGGCCAAAGCCGCCGTGGCTCAAATGATTGATGTGTTGAAAGAGACGTTTAAAGAGGATTAAGTCAGTCACGTCCTTTGAAACGGGATGCATATGCTTGAACTAAAGCTTTCGCCTGTTCAGGAGAGTGATTCTCGTATAACGTTTTATAAATTTCGTTATCAGTCACACCTAATGCGTATTTTGCTTTACGTAGCATCTTCGATTGGAAGTCTTCCCAATTTGTCTTTTTCGGATCTTGTTCTAAAAATGAAGCGTATTTTGTATCAAAATACTTCGCGAACGATTGATATGCCGGCATTTTTGATTTTTTTCGCGCAAGTTCCTCCAGATCTTTTTTTAAGGCTTCTTTTTCATCATCATGCAAAATAGCATTAATGACCGAGTTGGAATTCATGATTATTTCTCCTTTGTTTTATTTTTATATTATATCTGAAATTGTATCCAAAATCAATGAGAAGTTGAAAGGGAATCGAGCGTAAAAACAACCCAAAAATCGTCTTTTGATAGTAAAACATGAAAAATTTTAATAATTTATTATAAATTTATTGAAGTATTATTTTAATAGTGTATACTAAACTGGTATGTGTAGCCGAAGTTCGCTTTCACTTCGGTTCTGTGAGAAAGTCATGCTGCCGATCTTGAAGGATCGGTCTTTCTGACAGCGTTTCGGTGCTTGGCCGGAATTTGCACGAGGCAGTCATTTTTCCTTTTTTCCTTGACTGCCGTAAGCCGGGAGAGTATTCTCCCCTTGTGGATGGCAAGTAATCCATTCAATGGGCGTTACAACCCTTGCAAAGAATAAGGTTGAGGCATGACAGCCTTGGCTTATTTCCGACCTTTACGGGCGGATGGCAGTGAATATATTGAATAAGCTGCGCCGGTCTTTGCTCGGTTGTAAACATCCGCCCACCTGAAATTCGGTTTCGGTGGGTTTTGTTTAACCTGAATGGAAGGAAAGATCGATATGTCTGAAAACCTTATCAATGAAATCATGGTCCTGCCGGCAGCTTGTTTTAACGAGGAAGAATCCAAAAAAACAGGTATGGATTTGCACCGCTTGCGCGTCGGGCGGCGCTTGTCGTTAAAAGATGTGTCCAAACAAACGGGATTAAGCGTAAATGAAATCGATTGTATGGAAATTGGTCGGTTTATGTCAGAAAAAGGATATGATTTGGAGGGCTTTTTAAAATTAATGCGTTTTTATAAAGAACCGATTTCAATTGCCGTTCATCGGCGAGGAGGACGTTCATGATGGAAGATAACACACAAAGATTGTATCCAGTCATTGGAAAGCGGGAGAAGCTTTATAAAGCGATGAGCGAACCGTTTTTCAACCGCAGAACGGAAATGGATTGGACCATCAACGATGTTTTGGAACAATTAAAGACGTGGCAGATTCAGGCGACTTTTGATGACATCGATGATATTGAAACGTTGAAAAATCCCGTAAAAGGAGAGGTCGTTTTGGGATTGGGATATGTTTATGAAATGTCCGTCAGCCAGATCAATCGAATCAAGTTTATTTTAAGAATGCGATAAGCAGTTTATTTAGACTTTTTGTGTGAATAGAGCTTGCTATTTATCTTTATTCTTGTATACTGACTACCATTTTATGAGGGAGTCGGAAATGGATCGGCATTTTATTCGGTTTTTGAAACAAAAATATTGGTTTTCAATGTCATCAATTTCTTTTTGTGCTTTGACGGCATTGTTCAGTACGCTTGTTTATAACTATCCCTTTTTTATGTCAATTTACGAAACGGGCGTGACGCCGGCTCATTTCGGGATGGTTGCCGGGTTGACATTTTTGGCTTTTTGGGGAATTTATACGATTATCTTATACCCCTATGTCGGTAAAATTTTACTCGGCGTCACTTTTTTGGGAAATGCTGTTTCACTTTATTTTATTATGACGTATCACATCATTATTGATAAAGTCATGATACTGGCCGTGCTGGACACAGATAAAGGCGAAACGGCCGATTTATTGAGTTGGAAATTATTTTGGTACGTGGTTATTTGGGGATTGGTGCCTGTTTTGTTCATCATCAAAACAAAAATTGTTTATGCGCCCGTTGTTCGAGAAAGTATAAAGCGCGGCGCCTTAATCACATGTATCTTGTGTTTAATCGGCAGCGGGGCTTTATCTCATCGGGAAGCTTTGAAAAATTATATGCGGGAGCATTTTTCTTTGCGTTATGTTTTGTTGCCCAGCAGTTATGTGTATTCCATCGCAACGGCTGTTTACATTGCTTACATTGAAAAAATCGATGTCGTTCAGGTCAATGAAAATCCGATTGTCACTCGGTATTGGGAACAAGACGGCAAGAAAAATTTGTTTGTTTTTGTGATGGGGGAAACGGCGCGGGATGCGAATTTTTCGTTAAGCGGTTACCATCGGGATACAAATGCGTACTTACGGCCGTTTGAAAAGGACATGATTGTTTTCAAAAAGACGCATTCAACTTGGACAACGACGCGGATTTCCGTGCCTTGCGTTTTTTTGCATTATACACGCCATACATTTAAAGAACGGGCGGCTTCATATACTGACAGCGTTTTGGACGTGTTAAATCAAAACGGGTATCAGGTAACGTGGATTGAAAACGGATCGGCCTGTAAAGGCCTGTGCCGGAAAATTGAAGCACGTGTCACATGTTCCGGGCGAGATTGTTATGATATGAAGTTGGTTGATGCTTTTGCAGACGAGATTCCCGCTATTCGAAAGGATGCTTTTTTTGTGTTGCATCAACGCGGCAGTCACGGGCCTTTGTATTACAAACGCTATCCGAAAGAATTTGAAAAATATACACCGGTGTGTACGCACAATGATTTGAAAAAGTGCAGCTATGAAGAAATAGTGAACGCCTATGACAACACGGTTCATTATACCAGTTTCACGTTGGCAGAACTAATCAAAAAATTGGATGCCTTGAAAGATCGATACAATCCGGTTTTATTCTTCACGTCCGATCACGGCGAATCTTTGGGAGAAGGCGGGCATTACCTGCACGGGCTTCCGTTTAAAACGGCACCCGATGTGCAAAAAGAAGTGCCTTTCTTTATTTGGATTCCGGACAGTTCGTTAAAGGCATTACACCTGGATCGAGCGTGTTTGCAAAAACAAACGCAAAACCGTGTTTCTCACGACTATATTTTCCATTCTTTGCTGGGTTTGGCAGGGATAACAGTTCCGGTTTATGATGCTGATTTGGATTTATTTACGCGGTGTCGACGATAATGCCTAGTCTTGTGTGATAGAAAATACTTGCACTTTCATGGCAATTTTATATAATTTATTTACAGAGAGGGTAAAGACACATGAAAAAATCTTTTATTTCAATAGCTTGTTCGATTCTCCGGGGGGGGGGGGTAAGTAGCTTTATCCGCTCTGGCCACAGGCATTTCGTTCCTTTTTTAAAGTCATCTTTTCAACCGGACGGTTCTTCGTCGGGGCGCAGTATGGTTGAAATGTTGGCCGTTTTAGCTATCATTGGTGTTTTATCCGTTGGAACCGTTTGGGGAATTCGGTTGCTGATGAATCACCATACGGCCAACGAAATTTTAAATAATGTTCGGCTGTTGCATTTTGCTATCGAGGATGCTTCTTCCCCATTTGATGCGAACGGGTATGCTCGGACTGATTTTGAACCGACGATTTCATATCCGATTGTCGGGTACATGGAAAATAAAGTCGAGGCCGCTTATTATGAAATTGACGTGTCGGATGTCCCCGAAGGCGTGTGTAAAGTTTTGTTGAAAAAAACAACAAAAGAGGTGGCGCCGATGATTGCGGTCAGCAATGATCGGATTACTGCGTCCGGGTTTGATTTCGAGGTATATGAGGGAGTGACAGATATTTGTGATGCGGAAAACGAAGTCCGTTTTTATTTCCGTGATGTCTCTCGAATTTGCAACAAAGTTTGTCCGGATGGTTCAGATTGCCATTACGGCGTTTGTTGTTCCAAAGACAACCAATGCGGTCAAAGTTGCTGTGATGAGGGGTCTCAAGAATGTTGCGGCGGGACATGTTACCCGTTGTGCGGCCAAGATACGAACGGCATTTCATTGGTACGAGACCCCGATACTTGCTCATGTACATGTGATGCGTCTCAAGGATTTACGGATTCCGGCGACGGGACGTGTCAGTGTTCCGCCGAAAATGGGTTTACATGGAATGGAGAGGCGTGTGTTTGCGAAAGCGGATACGTTAATGTCGGTGGTGTTTGCAAACAATTCGGTTGTTATACAAATTCCAACCGAACAACTGTGTGTACATCCGGGACAGGGTGTGTCTGTTTTATCGGAGATGAACAATGCGGGATGCTTTGTTCTCCGACAGGCAGTACATGTGAACATGGATTATGTGATGCAACCGTGTGTCCCGGCCAATTTGCCTATAATCCGGCCAAAAAGTTTTATGGGTGCTTGACGAATACGGGTGCGTTTGATAGCGGTGTGCATTGTACGCAAGGGACATGTTGTGCTGTTCAAAATACGACGACATGTTGCGGGTATGGTTGTCAAATCGACAATGCCGATAATTGTACGTTCGGGTCATGTTATGATGAATGCAAAAGTGCCAGCCCGAATTATGAATATGTCCGTGTCGGCGGATATTACGGATGTGATCTGGGGAACGGTATTCAATGTGTCAAACATGGTGCTACATATGATTGTTATAAAGGAGACACGCAATGTGCCGCCGGATGTAACATTCACGGACAAGAGTGTACCTACAACCTTTGCGAACCAAATACATGCCCGGCGGGTACGGTTTATTCCGAACCGACCGGCGATTCTCCGCGTTGTACGAATGAAGAAGGTGTTTATTGTGTCGTCCAACAAATGAATCAGTCTGCGTCCGTTGCCGGATATGTATGTTATCTGCCAAACGGAGAAATGTGCGGATACGGGTGCCAATTGGATGGAACCGGATGCATGTATGGTTTATGTGAAAGCGATCGATGCGGCGGATATTTGTATAGGTTGATTTCATCATATTACGGGTGTTTAAATGATGCGACGGGTGTCGGATGTTATAAAGACTATCATGCAGGAACAATTTATTATACGTGTTTTGTTAACGGACAACGATGCGGGAACAGCTGTGCCAGCTATGCAGGAGACGGATGCCTCAGTGGCACATGCGAAGCTTCGGAATGCGAAGCGCAAGGATTGTATTTCAGTAAAGTAGCGACCAACTATTTCGGATGTTATGATGCGTCGATGGGGCTGGGATGTTATAAAAGCGGTTCTGCTTACGTGTGTTACAAAGACGGTACACGATGCGGAACGGGATGCCGTGATTATAAAGGAACCGGGTGCGACAATTGTGTATCGGAGATAAAATGTGCCGCAGGCGGTGAAGAAATAACACATGGTGGTTATCCGGCTTGTCGGTATGAGTCGGGGTTGATATGCCGAACGGATGGCACCTGTTACATCAACAGTTATCGATGCGGGACAAATTGTAATAAAACCGTTTTGGACGGAACAAATTGTACGACCGGTGTTTGTTTGGAAACAGAATGTCCGCATGCATCCATGTCATGGGAATATGCGGCCTCATCGCAAACATATGAATGTTTTGATATCGGTTATTTATCATGCGAAAACGGAACCTGTTTGTTGGATGGCAGTCAATGCGGTATCGGATGCCAAAATGAATCTACGGGTGCCGTATGTAACGGATCCGATTGTACACAAAGCGATGAAGTTATTTGCCAAGTGGGTGTTTGTGATGCCAAACAATGCGGCTCTTTATCTTTAAACAAAGCAACAAAAGACTTTTTCGGATGTTATAACAGTGATTCGGGGACGATTTGTTATCCGGATGGAACCGGTGTAACTTACACGTGTTTTGCGGGCGGCAACCAAATCGGAACCCATTGCCAAATAGATGGAACAGGATGCACATGTAACGGCGGTTTTTATATGAAAGACGGACAATGCACAATTTGCCGAGCCGGAACCTATACGACGGCATTGACGGCTTCGGGGGAGGCATGCACGCCGTGTCCGGCCGGTCAATGTCAACCAAGCGATGGCGCGCAATCCTGTAACGGATGTGCCGCCGGAACATATAGCACCGAAGGTGCCGTCACTTGCCTTATGTGCGGGGTTGGGGCTGTTTCAACCATGAATGCATCCGCCTGTACATGTGACGAAGCAAACGGATATACGGGAACATGGAAAGCTAACCCGTCCGATGTAAACGATAACGGATGCAGCGGCGGCCGAATATGCACAAACAACAGCAATTGTGAAGCGGATGAATTCTGTGCTTTTGAAAATACAACGGATTGTTATTCGTCCGGTATCGGGACGTGCCGTAAAATATCGGATTTCGGGTCGAAAACCATTACGTTGTCTGTAGATGGTTCGACACAACGTTGGGTACGCTCGACAAGTTCCCTGAAATGGTGGAGTGCTCAAAATTGGTGCACGGCTCAAGGGTTAACACCGGCTCGACGGTCTATGATCGGGTGTGGCAATGTATTGGCGAATGGCGTATTGAATTCTTGTGATTCTACAATTATGAAAGAATTTAAAAAATACGAAAATGATACTTACGTGTGGTTAGAAGATTTTGGTAGCGGCTGTACGGCATACATCATAGGATTGCACGACGGATATGTCTTCAACTATTATCGGAACACTGTTTCCCGCTCTGCTTTGTGCCGGTAATCCTGCTTTTATGGAGAACGTCAGGCGGTCTCTGTTTCTTGTCGCGCTAAATTTAAAATGACGTCTTCGGCTTCATGCAATTGTCTCACCAAGTCGGCGTGATACCCGTAAAAAGCATCACCCCTGGCATAAATGGCCAAAGCAATCGCATCAAACGGATTGTAAGCCCATCCGTCGGCCATGTTTTTGAAATACAACCGTTCAAAATCCGTATCGCATCGTAACGTCCATTTGTCCGGATTGCCGGGTTCATTGTAACGGCCGGGTTGACCGGTGAAGCTGGTGAAAAAAGCTTGCACGCGTTCGGCCGGACTTACCAATAATTCAGCCCATTTCAAACGAACAAGCTGTTTGGGATCTTTCAGTCCGTCCCAATATGTAAATCGTAAATCTTGTGCCAGTTTGACGGCATGTTGATAACGCGTGCCTTCATCCATGTTCTGATAAAATTGTTGAATGGACAAAGTGTCATGCGTATCCAGCGTCGCAATATCATGCGGTCGTGCATTTTTCAACCGATACATATGCGCATCGTCCCAAATATCGACGAATTGAGAAACCAATAATCGTCCCAATCCGCAAGCTTCCAAGACCGGATCCAGTTCTTTGGGGCGGCAGCCGATGTCTTCCGGATAAATTTGGTTCAGCGAAAATCCGTTTTGAGCTGCGGCTTTTAACAAAATGTTTCGTGTTATGTCCGCAAATTCATCCAATGTCCACTTCGCATATTGTTTTAAAATCGGATGATCGGGAGAGCTGTAAAGCCGCCCATTCGGCAAAGTTTCATCTTTGTAAATGACGTACGGATTAACAAAGCCGATGTAATGATCGATGCGCAAACCGCCGGGATTATCTTGCATGGTGTTGCTGATTAAATCAAACAGAATACGCCCGGCCGGTCCGATTTTTCCGTCTTTTGTCAAAAGCAAATCGGGATCCCATGTTTTAAAATGCCAGTTGCGCGCTTGATCGGAAAAAGCATCCGGCGGAGAACCCAGCGTAAAATCTTTTAAAAAGTAATTCGGATGCTTTTGATAAACGGAATGCGGAATTTGAACCTGCAAATCGCCGATGTAGGGAAGGGGGCGACAGGTTAAAAAGTCCTCGGCCAGAATTTCCAAAAACGCATCAAAAGATAAAAGACTTTGCGCTTTTTGATAAGCTTCTTCAAACGCTGTCCGATAAGAAATATCAACTTGATTGAAATCTATTTTATCTTTCTGTTTCGGTAGGTTGTAGATGGTTTCTAATGTTTCTGATGAAATGAGGCCGCGTTCAAATAAAGCCTCTAACGGAATGAAAAAAGGATTATGCGCTTTTTCCGAAAAATACGGAGAATAGCGTGTTTCTTTATTCGTTTTGCCGCCGGGACCCAATAAGATTTTATGAATGGCGCCGTCAAAAAAATCAGCTGCTTTTTGAGCGCCTTTTCCGTACGGCGAACCGATGCCCGTATTTTGATCTGCCGAAACCGCAGGCATACATGGCCCCGGCATGCCCATTGTGACTTCTTTGCCGAGGGCTTCATATCCTTTTCGTAAAAGCGGTTTTGTTTCCTGCCAAGCTTTTAAAAGCGTTTTCATCCGTTTGTTCCGAAATCTGTCCCGTGATTGTCGTTCCCGCCTGTTTTAATCATGTGATACGTGTCGGCAAACCGCATGATGTTTTGTACCCATTGTTCGGTTTCTCCGTTCAGATTGTTGAAGAAACGGACGTTGTCAAAGGCTGCCTTTAATGTCGGATTGTAATTACCGTAATAAATTTCCATACCTTGAACGCCGCCGGAACGCACAAACCGCAACAATTCGGATAAAAGAGCGCGACCGGGATCCTGACCGCCGGCTTTGGTATTCCACATGAATTCGTCGGTCAGCTTGTGGTTTAAATCAATCCGCGCCGGATGCGCAACGCTTAAAAAACCCGTTTTGGATTGATGGTACCCGTCCAACAGGTCCGTGACCAGATTAAGTGTCTTTAAAGACGGATCTTTACCATTCGGGCCTCCGATATTAAAAATGTAACGGCGCAGTTCCTCGTTTTTAGTCGGATCATTTATTTTTTCTTTGGCATAGGCGTAAACGTCGTAAGGCAGATTGCATCCTAATCCTTTGCTTAAATTGGCGCGTCCTTTCGTCATTTCGTTTAAGTCAAACGTTGCCCACGGATATTTTTGTTTCAGCTTGTCTAAAATAACAGGCAGGGCTTTCAACCGGTTTTCCCTCAACGTTTGCAGCATGTTTTGCAACGTCTTGTCGAACGGATTGAGGCCGTAATATAAAATTTCAAAATCAACCGGACAGGTAGCATCGTTATCCGTGTACGCCGTGCTGAGTTCGCACCCCAGCACAAGCCGAATGTCATGGTATCTTTCGGGCGTTTTAATCAGCTTTTTTAAGATAATCGGGATGGCGTCCAACGTATCATGATCCGTAATGGCCACAATCATTTTCAAAATATTATTATTTTGCATGTATTGCAAAACAGCATCCAAATAATCTTTCGGGTCAACCGTTCCGTCAGAAGCCGACGTATGCGTATGCAAGTTGACGCGGAAAGGGGAGCGGCCTAAAAAGTTATCGTATTCGGCTTGTTTCAGGTAGTAAAGCAATTCCTGTTCGCCCATGATGGAAAACAGCTTGTTTAAATTTTTGGGAGGAATTTTCAGATTTCCGGCCAACTCTTTTAAATATTTCGCATCTTTCGGATACAGCTTTAATCGTTCTTCAAATCGTCTTTCTCTTTCCATTTTTGTCTCCTATAAGCTGAAAACGCCGAAGTGGGGGAGGTATTCGCGTCCGCACAAGTTACCCAGTGTAATACATAATCCCGGAACAGGCGGCGTCAACGGATTGGCATACGAAGCATGTCCGATGTCGATGATTTTCAATTTTCCGCCGTTTTCGGGAATTAAAAAGTTGCCGTAAGAGATATCATTGATATAAACGCCCAACAGATTGGCGTCTTTCATCAGCTTTGTATTGAACTGATGAAAATCGCGCAAAGCGTAGGGTTTGTCGTCAAACGTGTAAAGTGTGCCCGTATCTTGTCCGTAAAGCGCAATTTCATACTGATAATTGTAATAAAGAATATTCGGCGCATGTGGGCTTTTGTTCAGCTTTAAGTAAAATTCCAACATGGCATTGGAAAACGGAGAATCAGCTCGAATAGCTTGATTTTCATGTTCTTTGCGTGTGCGATCGCTGGAGATGTTCACAAAATTGTAAGGCAATGTTTTCACAATGTAAGTTCCGCCGTTTTGAACGTCGATTTTAAAGACGATTTTACTGGAAAACGGATTGCAAAAAAAAGTAACCGTATATGTTTTGTCGGCCTTTTGAATTTTAAACGGTTTGGTGCAGTATTTCGCCAGCAGGCTTTTCATAAAATTCCGGCGTTCATCCATTTGAAACATATCGACTTTTTTAACTTCCGGATATTTAGCCGCGAGCTCTTCGGGCTTGCCTTCCAACCGTTTGATTTCCAAGTAATTGGTGACCGCTTCGGAGCGCAAAATATCGCTTAACACATCCAAAAAAGTTGCTTCATTGACAAAGTCCGACGGAACGGCGCCGATGCGAATGCCGTTAAAACGTTCTTCCAAGGCCCAAGGCGAAAAGTTCGGCATCCATTTGATGACGTCCTCCGGTTTTTGAGCTTCTTCCCATTTTTTAAGAAGGTATTTGCCGTATGTATGCCCGAAACCGCCGTAATTTAAAAACCAGGCAGAAGCTTCTTTGCGGGTTTTAAAGCTGTCGCAAATGGCTTTGAAGTTTTTTTTGTTTTCGCGCGGGTGATTTAAAATATAGTCCAAAACGGTTCATACAAAGTTTTGGATTTAATCACCCTTTGTAAAAAGGAAGCATTGCTTTCTTTGGCACTTTTGCGGCCGTCCATCCATTTTTGAAGACCTTTGGAAAATGACGTTTTTTTCTTCATCGGCTGCCCCTTTTTATGTTCCCTGTTTTCAAGGATATAAGGTTCGGATTTGAAAAGCAACCCTTTTATGCGAAAAAATGTACGTCGGAATAGGTATGTTTTTGTCAACCATTTTTGTCTTTTTGCTTGAGATTTTGTGCCGAATATGATATACTTAAAATCAGTCAGATAAAGAGGATTGCCAAATGCCAGAAACAAAAGAAAAAATGATTTCTAAACGCGAACGCATCATTCGGATGAATGCAGCCTTAAAGGAATTAATGGACGGTAAAACGATTTATCGCCCGCAGAAACAGAATACGGACTATTTTGATAAAGCGATTGAATTCATTACATTCGGCGCGCATCCGGATATGGAAAACGCGGCGGGGGAAACGTTGCTTTATCAAGCAATTGCCATGCAAAATGTCGAAGCGTTGAAAAAATTGGTAAAAGTACCGGGTATTAATCTGAACAAACGGATTCGGCCGCGCGGATTTATGAGTAGTTTAAAGACATTTATCCAACGGACGGGAGATTTTATTTCAAAGACAACGGGACTTCCATTGACGATTCGATTTGAATCGCAAAAGGGCATTTCTCCGGTTTATTTCGCGGCGGAAACGGGGCAAATTAAAATGATTGATATTTTAAAAGAAGCCGGCGCCAATTTGGATCACCCGAATCGGCATAAACAATCTCCGCTTTTGGCCATGAAACGAGATATTCAGACGCCCGTTGCGCAAAAATTGGAAGCTTTGGGCGCTCATGAAATCGGTAAACATCCGAAACAACAACAATCCATAACGGTGAATGGGCTGCTTCATCGGTTGAACGAAAAAGGCAAGAAAGTAAAACAAAAGGCTGTTGCTGTTATGCCACATCGATCCAAAACGGAACATCGGCCTAAAAGTTTTATGTTGAAGAAACCGGTCAATCCGAAAGATTATGAATTGCAAAAGGCTTTGTCCGAATTTGAAGAAGGTTGGGCATACATGGAACAGACCGGTCGGGACAAGGCATTCGACCGCCATTTTACAAAATGTATTCAGCTGATTAAGGAAGGGGCGAATCCAAACGTCAGTGTTTCACAACATTTTGTCGGTAAAGCTAAACATTACACATTGTTGCATCAGGCGGCTGCTTCCAAACAGATCCGGTGGGTGCAAGAAGTATTGAAATTGCCCGGTGTCGATCCAAACGTGTGGGATGATCACGGAACACGGCCGATTCACATTGTTGCAAAACGGCAGCACAGCGGCGCAGATATTATGAAAGTTTTGTGTTCTGTTCCCGGCATTGATTTGAATGCACAGGATGAAAAAGGAAACACGCCGATGTACTATTTAATTCAAGGCGTCGGTTTGTCGAAAAAGGGCGGCCCAGTGATGAGTGCTAAAGAATTATGGGAAACCGGCAAGGTTGATTTGGATATTAAGAACAATGTCGGTCAAAGCTGTCGTGATTTGTTGACTTTTGTTCCGGGCGATGTTGCGTCCTATTTGCGTAAGATGACCGAAAAGAAAGAATTGACGGTTCAGGATATGGTTCGGATGCGGGCTCAAGGGCAAAAAATCGATGCCAACCGTTAAACATACTTGGGCAAGCGATACGTTAGATGCTTTGATTGAATTGGGCGGACAGGCTTCTTTGCATGAGATTTACGAACAAGTTCGCCGGATTCGAGCTGATCGGGGCGATACATGGCCGCCTAAAGCCAAAGAAATCATCCGAAAAGAAATTAAATTTCGCGCCAAAGAATCGTCGGCTTTTCTGGGAAAGGAAGAAGTTTATTATCCTGTTTTCGGGATTGGCGGCGGTGTATGGGCGTTAAAACAAAAACGGCATGAACGGGACCATTTTTCCAAACGCGAAATCAAAGACATTTCCTTTAAAGACAGATATCACATCGAAGGGGAATTAAAAGAAAAAACGGTTTTAGCTTATTCGCGTAATCGGGCGAATGTTTCGGCGTGCAAAGAACGCGACGGGTATACGTGTCGGGCGTGTTCATTCAGTTGCGACGGAAAAATTGTCGAAGCACATCACTTGGAACCGCTTTCTTTATCCAAACGGAAACAAGTCGGTTTGTCGGATTTGATCACTTTATGTCCGACATGCCATCGTGTTGCGCATCTGTTGATTGACATGCATTTTGAAAAATATGCTGATGCAAAGGCGTTAATTCAAGCTATTCGTCGGATGCGCCGATAAGTTTTGCTTGCATTCATATGTACTTTTGCTATAGTGAGGGCAAAAGGAAGCAAAAATGTTGAGACTTTATCGGTGGGCGGAACAAATTTGGTTCAAGATCCCGGAAAAATTTCGATTTTTATTGGTCGGCGGATTTAACACCGTTGTGGCTTATGGCCTTTTTGCGATTTTGTATTGGTTCCTCCGCGGATTTTATGCGTTGGCGGTCGTTTTGCAATACATTTTAACGGTTCAACTTTCTTTCATAACGATGCGTTATTATGTTTTTCGCGGCACGGGGCCTTTTTTAAAGGAATATGTAAAAGCAGTTTCAGTTTATATCTGGCTGTTATTTTTTAACATGGCCTGGTTGTTTGTATTTATTGACGGGCTGCACCTCAATGCTTACGTATCGCAAGCCTTTTATATCGTTGCCAGCACGGTTCTGACATATCTTTTTCATAAACATTTTTCGTTTAAAGTCAAGGGAGACGCTTTATCATGAAAACGGCTTTAATTATCGGGGCGGGGCCGGCCGGATTAACGGCGGCTTATTTTTTGCAAAAACAGACGGACATTCATCCGATTGTCATTGAACAAGCTTCTTTTATCGGCGGAATCAGCGCGACCCAAGATTACAAAAACAATAAAATGGATATGGGCGGTCATCGGTTTTTCTCCAAATCTCAAAAAGTTATGGATTGGTGGGAAGAAATTTTACCGCTTCAAGGTGCGCCGAGCAAAGATGATTTGATTTTAAACCGCTCTGTCCCTTTGTCGGACAAGGCAGAAGCTCCGGATCCGGAAAAAGAAGACAAAGTGATGTTGCAGCGCCAACGTTTTTCGCGCATTTACTATCTGCGCCGTTTTTTTGACTACCCCGTTTCTTTAAGCTTAAATACCGTTTTGGGGCTGGGGCCTGTCAAAATGACGAAGATTTGTTTGTCTTATGCCAAGGTGTTGTTGCACAAACGACCGGAAAACAGCTTGGAAGATTTCTTTATCAATCGTTTCGGCAAAGAATTGTATTTGACTTTTTTCAAGGATTACACGGAAAAGTTATGGGGAATTCGGTGCAGCGAAATTTCGGCCGAATGGGGCGCGCAACGCGTTAAAGGAATTTCCATTCGTAAAATTTTGGCCGACATGGTGCGGTCTGTTTTAGGCTTGAAAAACAACAAGAACACGGAAACGAGCTTAATCGATGCTTTTATTTACCCGAAATACGGGCCCGGACATTTGTGGCAGGAAGTGGCTGAACGCGTTCAGGCAAACGGCGGGGAAATTGTTTTAAACACGCAGGCGGTGAAGGTTTTATCCGAAGGATCTCATGTTACGGGCGTTGTCGTTCAACACGCTGACGGCACGCGTCAAACAATCCAAGCCGATTATGTGTTGTCAACGATGCCCGTGAAAGAATTGATTGAAAAGATGGGTCCGTCTGTTCCGAAGAACGTTCAAGAGGTTGCGGCCGGATTGATGTATCGTGATTTTCGGACTGTCGGATTGCTGTTAAAAGGGCTTAAACTGAAAAATAAAACAAAGCATAAGACGGTGAACAACATTATTCATGATACTTGGATTTATATCCAGGAAAAAGATGTTCATCTGGGTCGGGTGCAGATTTTTAATAACTGGAGTCCGTATTTGGTTCATGATTTTGAAAACACGGTGTGGATCGGGTTGGAATATTTCTGTCGTGAAGGCGATGATTTGTGGGAAATGACGGATGAAGATTTCATTCAACTGGGCATTCGTGAAGCCGCTCAAATCGGGTTAATTGATGCGGAGGCTGTTTTGGATGCGTGTTCGTTCAAGGTGCCGAAAGCGTATCCAGCTTATTTCGGAACATATGCTTCGTTTGACACGGTTAAAAATTACGTGAACGAGTTTGATAATTTGTATCTGATGGGACGCAACGGCATGCATCGTTACAATAACATGGATCATTCCGTTTTGACGGCCATGACGGTTGTGGATAACATCGCGCATCAAGTGACGGACAAAGAAAATATTTGGTCGATTAACACGGAACAGGCATATCATGAAGAAAAACAAGCTTGATTTATCCGGCGCTTTGTTTTGGGCTGCGACGGGCATTTTTGTTTTATTTTTGGCTTTCATGTATGGATACAGTGTCTTTTCCTATAAAATTACAGTAGATGAATGGGAACATATGCAAGCTTCCTGGATGATCGGGCAGGGGATGGTTCCTTTCCGGGACTTTTTTGAACATCATCATCCGTTGTTGTGGTATTTGACGGCGCCGTTTTTGATGAATAGTCCGAGCCTTTTGGCTTTTAACGGCACCCGATTGATGACTTTAGTCGTGTTTGCGGTCAACTGCGGTTGGGTTTACGGTATTGCGCGCCTGTTAAGCGGCCGAAAAGCAGCGTCTTTTTTAAGTATGTTTTTTTATATGGTCAGCTATATAACGATTGCCAAGTTTGCGGACTTTAGGCCGGATCATTTGATGATTTGCATGATGTTGGGCGGTGTTTGGTTTTTATTAAAGTATTTTGAAAAACAACGGTCGCTTGATTTGAATGTTTCCTTTTTCCTGTTCTTCCTGTCATTTTGTTTTTTACAGAAAGTCATTCTCTTCTTTCTCCCGCTCGGTCTTTTGTTTTTAGTGCTTTTATGGGATAAGCGCATTTCTTTTAAAGCAGTTTTCACGGCCTGTTTGTTGCCGTTTGTTTGTACGGTGGCTTACGGGGTTTATTTGTGGATGACAAACAGCTTTACGGACTATTTTGAACTTAATTGGTTGCTAAATAAGGCTTGGTTTCGAGACTATGAAGAAAGTACTCCCTTTTTCTGTCAACTTTATGTATGGGGCGGGTTAGCTGCGGCCGTTGTTTATGCCTTTCGAAATGAAGATTGGCGCAGTCGATTTTTCTTTACGCTAATCATTCTTTATTTTGCTGTGTGGTTTGCCGGCCCGAGGCCATATATTACGTACTACTTGCCGATTATTCCATTCTTGGCTATCTCGTGGGGATTTCTAATGGATAAGTACTTTGTTTCCAAGATGGGACGGCGTTGGATAGGCCTTTTATTAATCGGGTATTTTTTTGTTGAAGGTATTTGTTATTTTGAAATTTATTTTGAAGGCAAACATCCGTCTTATTATCCTATGTCATATGTATTGTCGGCGATGAAACCGGATGAACGGGTCGTAAGCTTTTCTCCTTCCTTTTTGGTTCCGTTTCGTCAGCCGGTTTCATATTATTGGTTCGGGTTAGGTCGCGGTGCGTTTTGGGATCACATGTTGTTTCAACGCCGACCCTTGCCGGATTTAAATCAGGCTATGTTAGATGAAAAAACGCGCTTTGTTCGGATCGGTTTTGTTTATAATCAACAATACACGGATAATACGGATACTTCTCAAATTGCTTATCAACCCGATGAAAAGATTTTAAATCAATTTTATCGGAAAACATTTTATCCTTTTATTTATGAACGCAAGCCTAATTCGATAAAATAATATACAGGTCTTTGTTTAACCACTGCGCGCAAAAAACATCTTCTGCTTTTTTGATTTTGCGCTTTTTCAATTGTTGAAGCAGCCAAGATTTTGTTTTACCGATTTGTTGTAAGTTTTCTTCATTGATGACGCCGTTGTCAATTAACAGCAAAGCATAGTATTCGTCTGATTTCTTGACAATGGTCAGCTGTCCGTCAATTTCGATTTGCGCCAATTTGACTTCTTTAAGTGAATGAACGTCTTTGTTGCGCAGCAGCGACATAAAATCAGTCATGCTCATTTTCATACGTTTCAGCTTTTCTATATCCAACCGGCCGTTGTTAATGACAATTGTGGGAACACCGACCATGATTTTTCGCCCCCAAGATGTGGAATTGGTTAAGTAGCTGGTCGTATAAATAATTAAAAAGTAAGCGGAAACGATCAGAATAAAACCGGGTAAAGTAATGTCCGTGTTGTAAAGATACCCGCCGAGGATGCCGCCCAGGATAAAGTTGCTGATTAAGTCGATGGATGTCATTTGAGCCAGTTGACGTTTGGCACCGGAAAACTGGAAGAAAAACAAGATAAGACAGAATGCAGCGGCCAGTTTGAAAGCGACCCAAAAGTAATAGTCAAAATTTTCCATGATTTTCCCTCCCGTTTTTAGATAGAGCAAACGGCGTCGGATTTCAACCGGTCTTTTGTTTGACGGAAAGGAGATTTTTTGCTAGGATGTTTTAAAAGGAGACACAAAATGGCTTCATTTGTTGTTCAAAGATACAATCAACGGTTTTACATTCGATCGGTTCCGTCGGTTAAAGAAGAAGCGTATGCTTGGGAAAGCATTGAAAAGAATTTGATTTTGTACATGGCTGCTTGTCAAGGAAAGGCTGATTTTGTGTTGACTTTATTGAATTTAGGCGCCGAATTTCCGGCTCTTCGGGTCAAAGACGTGACGGTATTGACGGTTGACGGAAAAGAAAAATCTGTACAAGCCGTTGTTTTTGACAGCTCCAGAACGCATCAGGTTTTAACGGGAACGCCGTTGGATCGACGACCTATGGTTTTAGAAATGGTAAGAGGGTTGAAATCGGCTCCCAAAAGCACATTGCAGTATCAGGCTTTGCGCCGAATCGTATTAATGCACCATTATTTGCCGGTTTTATATACGGCCTATGTTCGTGAATAAAAACTGAAAACAGATCTCTGATAAGGCGAAAGGGGAGGGATGTTATTTTAAAACCTGCTTTCGGTCTTTCGGAAAGAAATATTTTGACAGAAGTTTTCCTTATCAGCGGAGATGGGATTTATTCGGCTGATGCCTCACCCTGACGGGCTGTCTCGCTTTGCTCGACATTGCCTACGCTGTCGCTGCGGCCGAACCTCACTTTTTCGTGCGCTTCAAACTCAGCACCCATAACACATAAAATAAAAAAAACGCTCAAGGCGATTTTTTTATTTTATTGGTTGGGCACTATGCGCAATTCACGAACAGATGGTTATGTGAACTACATCGCATTGACACACAGATTGAAGAATTTTATTGAAAAATTAAAAGGCATTCAATAGAATGAAAAAAGGGGTAAAGATGAAACTTATAACATTTCAGACAAAAGAGGCCTTAAAAGTCCTTCAAAAAGATGGTATTTTGAAGGCAAATGTGGCTCACATAGATTTACAAAAGTATGGAGTGCCATATGATTGGATTGTGCATGAGATGAAAAAACACAAAATTTTACCTAAACAAGGAGAACAATATCCTCTTTGGGCGTGGGCAAAGTGTGGTTCCTCAATTGGTCCTAAAAAAAAGAAAAATATAAATCAGATAACACAAAATTTGGTTAAAATTGTTTTTGCAAAAAACACTAATGAAGTGCTGCTGTCTGATTATATGGCTTATTCATTTATCTTAAATGGTCAAATAGTTCCTAAAGATAAAAAAGAGTATCCAAATTTTTTAAAACAAATGGAAAGCCAAGGGATTTCTTTGGAAGATTTAAAAAATTTTGTACGTCATCAAAAGATAAAACCAAATATTCCTATCAATGAAATTCAAAAATCATGGCCACGTATTTTTGATTTAAAATCATATGTACATCAAGCGTGTGTTTGGAATATAAAAATCTCAGAAGTTATCACAACAGATACTTTGGATGA
This sequence comes from uncultured Alphaproteobacteria bacterium, assembly GCA_944391545.1. Classification (GTDB taxonomy): domain Bacteria; phylum Pseudomonadota; class Alphaproteobacteria; order CAAHEQ01; family UBA3637; genus CALXXA01. The sequence continues at coordinate 367 of CALXTZ010000009.1, read as the reverse complement.
TCCAAACTATATTTATGGCACAATGAATGCTAAACGTTTGGACGGTTCTCGTCCGGATTGGAAAAATGAATATTTAAAGTTTTTATCTGATTAAGAGTTCGTAAATTCAGAAAAATGGCTCTTTTTGACACTTAAACATTCGAACTTTTGTAAATGCTTGTAAAATAAAGAAAAAGTCGTCCTTTCGAACGACTTGTGATTTTTGGTTGCGGGGGTGGGATTTATTCGGGACGATGTCCCTCACCCTGACGGGCTGTCTCGCTTTGCTCGACATTGCCTACGCTATCGCTTCGGCCGAACCTCACTTTTTCGTGCGCTTCAAACCCAACGCCCATAATACATAAAATAAAAAAACCGCCATAAAGGC
>CALXTZ010000008.1 GCA_944391545.1 uncultured Alphaproteobacteria bacterium | reverse complement strand
GAGAGGAAGAGTGGGTGGAAGAGGAGCAGTAGGTCCGGTTGGAGGGGGGGGGTAGAGTTACGAAAAAAAGGAGTCAATTAAATGCAAAATTTTCAAAAACAAATGGGTCGGTCAATGATTGAAATGCTGGCAGTTTTAGCGATTATCGGTGTGTTAAGCATTGCGGCGTTGGTCGGGTTTACTTATGCGATGAACAAGCATCGGGCCAACACGGTGACGCATGATGTGATGTTGTTGGCGACGGAAGTTTTATTGACGGGAAAGGAAACCATTCCGTCTGATTTTTATCCGGCTTCGAATAAACAATTTGATATTGCTTTGACGGCGGACGGATTTGAAATAACGGTATCGGATGTGACGGATGCGGTTTATGATCGAATAGAGGAACTTATACAAGACCCGATAGAAGAGGTACGTCGGACGGGGCAGGGCGTGACGTATGTTTTCGGGCTTGAGACGAGCGGATCAGGAGGCCCTGCTCCTGATCCGACCCCGCCGGAAGAAGATAAATGTGAAGGTCTTATTTGCCAACACGGCGGAAGCTGTTTGGACGGCGTCTGTCGGTGTGTGAACGGATACAGCGGAACGTATTGTGAAATTGAACCGGATCCGTGTTTGAATGTTACATGTCAAAACGGCGGAACGTGTTCTGAAGGGGTGTGCCAGTGCGTAAACGGATACAGCGGGACTTACTGTGAAGTTGAACCGGATGCATGTTACGGCGTATCCTGTAATGGTCACGGAACATGCTCGAATGGCGTTTGTACATGCACGGACGGGTATACGGGAGATTACTGCGAAACGGAAGATAAATGTTACGGAGTGACGTTAACGGCTTGTCAGTCAAGTTGTGACAGTTCAACCGGAACAATAACGAATAAAGCGGATGGAACGGAATGTACAACTGCAGACAATACTGCCGGGACTTGTCAAGAGGGCGTGTGTCAGGCTGCTGCCGAAACGTGCGGAGAATTGAATTGTCCGAGCGGCTGGAGTTGTAAACAAGATAATTCGTATTATTGTGAACCGCCTTTACCGGAGGGTGTAAAGCAGATGATTTGTCAAAAGAATATTTGTATGCCGTTGTTTACACCGGGAGGTCCGTTTGCAGCAGTCGGATATGGCGGGCTTTATATAGTTAATAGTGATTTCACTGCGGGAATGTCCGCCGGTATCTATAGCATTGAAGGGGATTATGTCGGAACAGATTGTTCTCCGGCTACGGGGACGTTCACGCAGACTTGTGAGGTTCTGTGGAACTATTGGTTAACGTTTGATGCATTGAACTAAAATCAAAAAAGAATAGCTTTGATGCTGCGTTTTAAGAAAGAGGCCACACGACCTCTTTTTTTTATGAAGAAAGTTCTTGACAAGTAGGCGGGGGGGGGGGGGGATGTTATAATACTTCCGAATCGATGTATTTTGAGGAGGAGACGAATGTTGGAACGGTTTTTCGGAAAAAGTAAGGGAGTATTGTGGGGGCGTCGTATAACGACCGAAGCACTTGGAAAGCGTCGCGGCCGTTCGGGACACACAGGTCGTAGTATGATAGAGATGTTGGGTGTTTTGGCGATAATCGGTGTGTTAAGTATCACGGCTTTGGTCGGGTTTACGTATGCGATGAACAAGCATCGCGCGAATGAGACGATTTATGATGTGATGTTGCGTGGTACGAATGTGCCGATGGTGGATGAAAATTATGCGAGCAAACCGGCTGGCCATGAATTTACATTCCCGGATTTACCGGCGGGAACCTATTACCCGATGACAACGAAGAAAGATGCCGGTTCGTCGTATTACGTAGAAGCAACGGGTGTGACGTATCGCGTGTGTGAAATGATTTTGAAAATGAACCCGACAGACATCGACCAGATTGTTGTAGGGAATACGGTTTATCAAGGGGATAGTGACATTTGCGGGACGACGGACGGCTTGGCGATGAAGTTCTGTTTCGGCGAAGACGGGGCGATTTGCAATGGAACGGGAGGTGGTGGTTCCGGAAGCGGCAGTGGTTCTGGATCCGGAACGAAAGATCCGTGTGACGGAATAGATTGCGGTTTACACGGCGTTTGTAACAACGGTGTGTGTGATTGTACGAACGGGTATAAGGGCGTTCATTGTGAGATGCCGCCGGCCTGCACAACGGATGAAGAGTGTACTGACGGTGAAGTGTGTACGGATTATGAATGTGTTTGCCCGACACTAGATACACCGACGGAATGTCAAGAAATCACTTCCGTTGAAGACGGTTGCGACCAACTTACAAACTTGCCGGACGGGACAGTTTGTTCAACGGGCGTTTGTTTAGAGGGTTCATGTTGCAATCCGGAAGACAGTCAAGAATGTTGTGAAGCCGCCGGTCAAACATGGCAGGAAGAGACGCAAACATGTTGCGGGGAAACAGCATGTGTTTACCGATACACGAATCCGGTCGGAGCGATTGGTTCGGATTGTCAAGTCACGGGATATGTGAACCCAACCGGTTCCATAAAAGCGACGTGTCAGGTAACGGGCTATGTGAATCCAACAACGACCTATGAGACACTTCCTGATTTAAATACAAGCAGTTGCCCATCGGGGCAATATTGTCGAGTGGCGTGGACGAGTGAAAGTTGCAGTGGCAGTCTTGATTCCACAGGTGCGCCAACAATGTATGGTGTTTGTGAGCCAATGACATCAAATGATGCCTCCTGCAAACAAGGTGTTCACTTAGGCGATTTAAATGTTAGCAGTTGTCCAGCCGGTCAATATTGTCGTGTTGCATGGACAAAAGAAGATTGCAGCGGTGGTTTGGGTTCCACAGGAGCCAGTACGATGTACGGCGTCTGTGAACAGATGACGTCAAGCGGTGGATCGTGTAAACAGAACATTCATTTAACAGACAGTGACTTGCGGGAAGAAACGGGTTGTTCGTCGGGCATGTATTGCAATCTGACGTCATCGGATGAGGATTACACAAACAGTTTAGGCTCGACCGGTTCTGACCCGATGTATGGGTATTGCTTATCAATGGATAGTACCAGCAAAACATGTTCAAATTAATCATAAGGAGAAAATCATGAAAAAATTATTTTTAACAATCTGTTTAACAGTCATGTTATCAACTCCGGCCATTGCCGCATGTGACGGCGGAACGGAATATACTGTCGATGGAAATACGTTTTGTATCAGCAATATCAAGCTCAACTGGTGGAGTGCAGCGAATTGGTGCAAAGCGAATGGTCGTCATTTGGCGACCATGTATGAAGTTTGTCCTGATTGGGACGGAAATACAGGAAGTGGAAAATGCTCGTGGATTACCAGTTCTATTGATGAAGATGTCATGACTGCAACCGCAAATAGGGATAATTCTGTGTTCGGCATTGTTCCTTCAAAAGGAGGTGTGTACTCATACTTTCGGGACTATACTTACCGTGTGTTTTGTCGCTAGATTCGCCAGCTTTTATTCGCCTTCAGGCAATTATGTGAGAAATGGTACTAGAGAAATAGGGTGTCGTGCTTTATGTATTAACTGATAAAATGAAAGGAGCCAAACGGCTCCTTTCTTTATAATGAATTGCTACGCATGATTTTGCCGCGAACATTCGGGCGATTGATTTCACCGTCTCCGGAAACCGGTGTGTCCACGTCAAATTTGGCAATCGCATTATAATTATCCGTCAAGATTTGCATGGCTTGTTGCATTTGTGCTAACGCCTGCGTGTTTTTGGACAAATCTTGAGATTGATCCACAAAAGTTCTTAACCGCCCCATCAAGGTGAACATTTCAAAGCCTTTTTTGTAAGCCGCATCAACCATTTCAACACCCATCAACCGTTGGTAAATGCGGTTAATGGCGTTCATCGTATCTTGAGCCGATGCCATCAGGTTTTGAGTTTGTTGGCGCATGCCGGTTAAAGCAATTTCCATTGATGCGTTTTGAGCCAGGCCCGTCCGTTGCAACAATAAATTATATTGTTCTTCGATTTTCTTCAGATCTGTTTCGGAAATGGTTTCCTTAATCGACAGCTCATTAATCACGGATGCTGCATCCTGCGCACGGATCAGTTCTTCTTCTCCTTGCGGAGTTGGAGCCATTTGAATGATTTTTTGTGTCTCGTCAATTTTCGCATTCGCCGAGCCGGCCAAACGGACAGCTTCTTGTTTGCGCTGATCGGCATCCATTTGCGCTTGCCGCCGTTCGCGTTCCAGCTTTTCTTGTAAAGCCGTATCACGGATTTGAGCCGACGCAGAGGTCAAATAACGAATATAGGCCGCTGTGTCTGCTTCGATTTCCGGCGCATGGATAAGCCCTTTAATAACAATGGAAATGGGCGGAAAACCGTCAAAGGCTGTCATGGATAAAGCAATCGATGATAAAACCGTCCAGTTCGGTAAATCAAGTGTTGCTTGGATGATGGCGTTGCTTTCGGGCGAGCGGAACATGCTGTCCGAAGACCGTAAGACGCCGTTTGAAATAGTATACGTACCGCTTAAGGAGGTGAAGTTTGTTTCTCCCATCGTCAATTGCGTATTCAACGTTTTTTCGAACGTATCGGCTTCTTGTCCTTTATGCAAAATCAGCTTTGTTTGATTTTCAATGCCGTTGATATTTAATCCCGAAACGGTCCCGTCTTTGATCGAGTAAGTTCCGTTAGCCGACAGCGAACGAATCATGTCTTCCAATGAATTACCGCGCGCGTTGAAGTCAAAGAGGAACGCACTTTTTCCGCTTTTTAACCGGTACCGTCCCAAAGCCCATGCATCCGGCGTGACTTTGATGTTTTCACCTTGAATGGTCGCATCAATAATCGGTTCCGCCGTTCCCGCATTGAGAGAGCCTTCCAGGGATAAAGATCCTTCATTCATTGTCCCTTTCAGATATTCGACAGTCAAAACTTTTTCTTTTAACGTGAAATGTGTACTCATCAAATCCACGTTTGTTTTGTCGAAAATCATTTTGTCGGCAGAGGCTGTGACATCCAAATCTAATCCGTCAAAGCTGGAGAAATCGAATAGGTCATTAGAAAATTGAGCTCTGCTCGTGTTGGGATCGATTCCCCGAATCATGTCTTTTTTGGGATAGATTTTTTCAAGATTGAATAACGGCGATGTCAGGTTCGCTTGAATTTTACGGGTAATGTCTTGCGTAATGGTAACGTCTCCTTTAAACCGTTGCGTTCCGATCATCCCGTCAATTTCGAACAGCTTGAAAGCATCCGGCGTTCCCGTTAGGTTTGCCTGGAACATGAGCGTGCCGGACAGATAAGGAAAACGATTGAAATTTTCATCAAATAATTTCATAAATTGATGAAAGTTCGGATGCGCGATCGATAAAGCCACATTGTAATTCGGAATAGCATTTTTCCGCTGAATTTGTCCTTGCGCTCTGATTTGAGCTTGCGAGAAATTCATAACGGTGTTAAAGGCAAAAGCATCCGGTTGTCCCGAAGCCGTTCCGGAAATCGAAACGCTGTTGATTTGTCCGGACAAAGGAGACGCAATCATAGCTCTGTCCATAAAAACGGAAGCTCTCGGAACATTGAAGTCATAAGCGACGTTGGTAAATGTCAGTTCATTGTTTTGCTTTTGCAGCTTTCCGGAAAGCGTTAAGTTGGCTGTTGCAGCACCTTCCACTTTTAAATTTTGGACCGTTAACGTTCCATCTTGAACGGATCCTTGTACTGTGAGTTGACCCATCGGAATATTTTTGAACGTAACATCGGAACCGTTGACGGTGAATTGCAGGTTATAATCAGATAAAAGCGTGCTATCCATAAATGATTTTTGAATGTTTTTCCATAAATCGGGCAGGCTTTGTTTTTCTTTTCCGAGCGAAGCCGTCAGATAACTGTCGAGGTTGACGTTCTTTAACGTCGTTTGAATGACGCCGGTCGGTTTGGCTTCGGTTAACGAAAAAGTCATGGAACCGGTCAACGTGCCGTCATTGGCTTCGGCATTTATTTTGGACAAAGTGATGTCTGTTTCCCGCAAGACCAGTTGAGCCGAAGCTTTAAGTGTGTCCATATTCATCAATGTCAATCCGTTTGGTAACCCAATGTTCAGCCATTCGGTCGTTTTCTTCATGTCCGGCGACGATACGGAAACGGTTAATTTGGCTTGAGGCGCATTTTCAATGACATCAATGTCGCCGGTCAGGCTTAATTCCGTGTCTCCGGGCAACTTTGTTTTGAATTCCTTGACGGTTGTGACGCCGTTTTGGTGAAGGATATCCAACGTGGTGCCTTTCAGCGATGCTTTCCGATACGTGACGGAAGTCGCTTTGATTTTCAAGTCAAGATCTGATGTTATCGTCCGTTGAAGCGCCATGAACCGCGATTTTAATTCGGTTTCTTTGGGGAGCAACGGCATAAAAGCATCTAAATCAACTTTGCTTAAGACCATAGACGCTTCAATTTGTGTTTGAGCTCCCTTTGTTTTCGGGTAGATAAAAGAAAGACTGCCGGAGATGGAATTTTCAAGTTCTGACGTCCCATATCTGAACGCAATGTCGTTAAAAGACGCTTTGGCGCTTGAAAAAGCGAACGTCGATGTTCCGATCAACGGTCTTTCCAGAGAGACGGGCAATTGCGTATATCCCGCGATCGTTCTTAAGAAAGGAGACATTTTGGGAACATTGATGGAAAATCCGCCGGTCATATCAGCCGTCTTTGTCAGATTTTCCAACTTTCCGGTTAAATTCATTTGCGCTCTGCTGTCCGGATCAATCAATGTCAATTTGATGTCGGCCGATTGTGTCGCGAACAGTTTCCCGGTTGTCAAAGAAAGTTGAATCGGATTTTGGTTCCAGGCAAAAGAACCCGAGAACTTAAACGGACCGTTGATTGAATCGGCCGTTAAGTTTCCTTTGATTTGTTGAAAAGTCTGCTTAAATCCCGTTAAAGCGTTTGTATAGGTCAGACTGCCGTTTTGAATCGCCAGGCTTTTGAATTGCGGCGGCACTTCCAAAATGGATTTGCCGATCAGGTTATCCTGTTCGGGGTTGACGGTTTTTTCCTGTAAGAACGGGAAATCCCAGTTAACCTGACCTTTTTCATTGCGCTCCATGAAAAAAGCCGGGCTGTCCAGCGTGATTTTTTCGATAATCAACGGTGTTTCAAACAAAGAACCCCATTTGACGGTTGCATTCACGCGTTTGATGGTTGCCAAATCCGGTGTGGCGGATCCCGGGATGTTTTTAATTTTGACATCGTTTAAGGTAATTGTCGGGCTTGGGAACAACTGAACATCGACAGGCCCGGAAACTTCCATCGTATGGCCGGTTAATTCTTGAGCCGCCTGAATGATTTGTGCTTTATAGCTTTGTGCATCCAGCGTTTTGGTCAGGGCAAACACGGCGCCGCCGGCCAAAAGAATCAAGACAACGAGAACAATGATCAGTTTTTTCATGTGAAGCTCCCTTAAGCTAGACTTATGTGATTGTTATCACTATATAACACCTTTTTTAATATTTAGTAAAGAGTGGTTTTATTAATCTTCCAATTTCGTTCGGGCAAACAAAAAGAAGTCTTTGCGTGTCGGAACGCGGCCTAAATGTTCGCGCGCCAAATCAACGGTTCTTAAAATTTCTCTTTCCGTAGCGTTTTCGTAAAGCATTTTCAGTTCTTTGACGATTTGTTCGACCTGCAGGCCGTCCGTTAAGTTCAATATTTCTTCGGCGTTTTCGGCTTGCGGCCGGTTTTGCATGAATTTTTGAGCATCTTCCCAAAGTGACATGATTCCCTCCTTAAGTTCGTTTCCATAAAGTCGGTAAAAGTAAAACCGTGACGGTCATGAATTCCAAACGACCCAGCATCATGACCAATGATAAAATCCATTTTCCCATATCCGGAATGGCGGCAAAAGTTTGATCCGGGCCGATAACGGAACCGACGCCGGGGCCGACATTGGAAATGGATGAAAGCGTGCCGGATAAAGCCGTTATCAAATCCATCCCCGTTGCAGCAACGCCGAGCGTCCCCAAAACAGTGGTCAGGATAAAAGCGGTTAAGAAAACCATGACGCTGTTGATGACTTCATCCGTGACGGGTTTGTTGTTGTATTGCGGGACAATGACGGCATGCGGCATAATCATCATGCGCAAATGCCGGCGCAACGTTTTAAAAATGATATTAAATCGAAACATTTTAATGCCGCCGGAAGTCGATCCCGTGCATCCGCCGACTCCCAGCAAAAAGAAGAAAAAAGCGACGAAAAACGGCCCCCATAAATTATAATTATCCAAGACAAATCCGGTGGTGGTGACCAAAGAAACAACGGCGAACGCCATTTGTCTTAATGCTTCTTCAAAAGAGTCGAACAAATTTGTTTGCCACATGATTAAAGCGAGTGGAACAATGAAAAAAAGCAGCATCAGAAGATACGATTTAACCTGCGTGTCTTGGAAAACGCGATCCCATTTTCCGGTTAAAAAAGCTAAAGTAAACATAAACGGTAAAGACGACAACAGCATAAAGAAAATCAAAATCCAATCAATAATTTTATTATTGAAAAAAGCGATGGATGCGTCATGTGTTGAAAAACCTCCGGTTGAAACACACGCCATCATATGCGCAATGGCGTCAAAACCGCTCATGCCGGCAGCATAAAGCAAAAAAGCACATAAGACGGAAATGCCTAGATATAAAAGCAAGATGGCTTTGATTTTGGTCACTAAAAAAGGTGAATCTTTTTCATATTTATCAGAGTTTTCTGTTGCAAATAATTGCATGCCGCCGATGCGCAACTCTGGCATAATGGAAATTGCCAAAACAACAATGCCGACCCCGCCGATCCAGTGAGTCATGGCGCGCCAAAGAAGAACGCCTTTGGGCAACGTATCCAAATGAGTGTAGGTGGTTGCTCCGGTTGTTGTCAGGCCGGACATGGCTTCGAAGAAAGCATCCGTAAAGCTGGCACATCCGGGGGACAGATAAAGCGGAACGGCGCTGATAAAGGCGGCGCACAGCCACAAGGAAGAAGTCGTCAGAAACATTTCTTGAGGGGATAATTTTTCGTGTATTTCCTGCTTTGTGATAAAGACAACGGTAGCGCCCGTAAACAAAATAAAAAAAGCACATTCAAAAAAAATCCGGGCATTTTTCGGGTCGTCGGCCAGAAGATCGGCAAAAGCGGGAAACATCATCAGACCGCCGAAAAGCATCGTCATCATGCCGCACATAAATAAAATAAAACGATAACGCATTATTTCCCCTTTCTTTTGCTTTCAGTTTATTTTTAATACTTGAAAAAATCAACGAAAAAAACTATGATTTTCCTATGAATTATTGTGATGCGCATACTCATTTGCAAGATGTGTCGGACTTGTCGGCGGTGATGGCTCGGGCAAAAGCATCCGGTGTGTCTGATTTTATCTGTAACGCAACGCATGAAGCGGATTGGCCGAAAGTCATGGATATTGCCCGAAAATATCCGGGCGTTTCGGTGGCGCTCGGCGTGCATCCGAGGTTTTTGCACACGTTAACGGCCGGGTGGGAAAAACGATTGGAACAGCTTTTAAAGGATAACCCGTCTTTCATGATCGGGGAAATCGGCCTTGATAAAGTCAGGGCGGATCAGGATCCGGTTGTCTCCGGGCTGGATTGTCAAGAGCGCGTGATGCGTCTTCAAATGAATTTGGCTGCCAAATATAATCGGCCGTTTCACATGCATTGTGTGCGGGCGTGGGATCGGATTTTGCATATTTTAAAGTCCAATCAAAGGCCGCCTGTCTTTATTTCACATTCTCATCACGGCAACGCGGCCGTTATTCCGAAAATGGTGCAAATGGGAGCTTATTTCAGTTATTCGGCTATTTTTCTGCCCGAAAATCGGGAAAAAGTCCGTCAATGCATCAAAGAAACGCCACTTGATCGGTTGTTGGTTGAAAGCGATGCGCCGGATTTGGCGGATGAACCGGCTGCCGTGCCGGGGTTGGTCGGACAGATGGCTGTTTTGCGCAAAGAAGATCCGGTTGTTTTGACAAAACATATTTATCAAAATTTTAAGGAGCTGGTTCATGGAAGATCAATTTAGCAGAACGCGCTTGCTGATCGGCGATGATCGGATGGAACGGCTTCGGCACAGCATGGTGACGGTTGTGGGCTGCGGGGCTGTGGGATCGGTTGCGGTCGAGGCTTTGGCGCGAACGGGCATCGGACAAATCAATGTCATTGATTTTGATACGGTTTCGGTCAGCAACATCAATCGTCAGTTGGTTGCTTTGCATTCGACCATCGGCCGGCGAAAAACGGATGTGGCAAGGGAACGAATTTTGGATATTTGTCCGACGACGATGGTTCAAACCAAAAACATTTTTGTGGATGAAGATACATGTGAGGATGCTTTTACGCCGCGCCCCGATTTTGTCATTGACGCGATGGACAGCTTGACGGCTAAAGCCCACATGATTGCTTATTTAAAAGAACGGGAAATTCCGTTTATTTCGTCTATGGGTGCCGCTTTGAAACGCGATCCGACCAAAGTCCGCCTGGACCTTATGAAAAAAACGACGGTTTGTCCGATGGCGGCTCATTTAAGGAAACAGTTGCGTCGCATGCATGTTGATTTGGATTTTCCGTGTGTGTTTTCCGTTGAAACGGCCGTGGAAGGACGAGCAGATCATCGTCAGATGGGCAGCATGATGACCATTACAGGCGTTTTTGGTTTATACTTGGCTCATTATACGCTTAATGCACTTTTGCAACGTTAATCCTTGACATTTGAAATGAAATGGATACACTCCTTTAAAAGAACAAAAAGGAAACAAGATGTCGAACCCCTTTGATTTAACGGATGAAGAGCCGATGGTGCCGGCGGTTAAACCGGAACCTGTTTATTTAAAAAGCCTGAACCCCGAACAGCGGCAGGCCGTTGAAACAACTGAAGGGCCTGTGTTGGTTTTATCCGGCGCCGGTACCGGTAAAACGCGCGTATTAACGACGCGATTGGCATATATTATTGATAAAGGGCTTGCCAAACCGTGGCAATGTTTGGCTGTGACGTTCACAAACAAAGCGGCGCGGGAAATGAGCGAACGGTTGGAAAAAATGATCGGTCCGGATGCGGCGTCCGTTTGGCTCGGGACATTCCACCGGCTGGGGTTGAGAATTTTGCGGTCGCATTACAATGTGGTCGGGTTGGAAAAAGATTTTGTCATTTTGGGGGAAGACGACCAGGAACGGTTGTTGAAACAATTGATGCAGGCGAACGGCGTTGATACAAAAGAATGGGCGCCGGCGGCTTTGTTGAATGTGATTCAACGGTGGAAAGATCGCGGCTTGTCGCCCGTTATGGTGACGAAAAATGAAGATTCCGGATTTATGTACGGGCGCGCTTTGACGTTTTACAAAATGTACCAAGATCGATTAAAGGAATTGAATGCGGTTGATTTCGGCGATTTATTGTTACAGCCGTTGGAAATTTTCAAAAGCCGTCCGGACATAGCGGGGTATTATCAAAAACAATTCAAATATATTTTGGTGGACGAATATCAGGATACCAACGTGGCGCAGTATTTATGGTTGCGGTTGTTGGCAATGGGATCGGGTAATTTATGTTGCGTCGGAGATGATGATCAGTCGATTTATTCATGGCGCGGGGCGGAAGTTGAAAATATCTTGAGATTTTCCAAAGATTTCCCGGCGGCGCAGACGATTCGCTTGGAAAGCAACTATCGATCGACGGCGCATATTTTGGGGGCGGCTTCGGCTTTGATTGCCAACAATGAAGGGCGATTAGGCAAAACGTTGCGTGTGGCACCCGGTCGGGACGGCAGCGGTGAACTGGTTTCCGTCAAAGGCTATTGGAACGGGAAAGAAGAAGCGGAACATGTCGTCGAATCGATTGAAGATTTTATGCGCGCCGGCACGCCGCTTTCCAGAATGGCCGTGCTGGTGCGGGCGGGATTTCAAACGCGTGAGTTTGAAGAAGAGTTGATTAAAGCCGGATTGCCGTATCAGGTCATTGGCGATTTCAAATTCTATGAGCGGGAAGAAATCAAAGATGCGGTGGCGTATTTGCGGTTAATCAATAACACCAACGATGATTTGGCATTCGCGCGCATTGTGAATAAACCGCGTCGCGGCATCGGGGACGCGTCTATGAAGATTTTGCAAGAATATGCGACGGCGAATCATGTGTCTTTATTCGATGCGATTGACAAAGCGGAATTAAAGGCGGCGGCGAAACGGACGTTAACGGAATTCCAAACACATGTCATGCATTGGCGCGGATTGGTTTCGTTGATGCCGTTAAAAGAAGTGACCAAGCGTGTTTTGGAAGAGTCAGGCTATATGAACATGTGGCGGACGGATAAGTCGATTGAAGCCGAAGGCCGGCTTGAAAACTTAAAGGAATTGCAAAACGTGATGACCGGTGAGTTTGAAGATATTTCAGCCTTTATCGAACATGCCAGTTTGGTGATGGATTCGGATAAAGACATGGGACAGGATTTGATAACGGTAATGACGTTGCATGCGTCCAAAGGATTGGAATTTGATGTCGTCTTTTTGCCGGGTTGGGAAGAAGGGTTATTCCCGCATGCCAAAGCTTTGGATGAAGGCGGCCGGGAGGCATTGGAAGAAGAACGGCGTTTGGCCTATGTCGGCATGACGCGGGCGCGTAAAAAGGCGTGTATTTCGTTTGCTTCGAACAGGCGCGTGTACGGCCAATGGCAAAATGCGTTGCCGTCTCGGTTTATTGATGAATTACCCGAAGAACACATTGACATGCAAAGCGCTAGGGGATTGAAAGGAAACTTAGGAAATTTTAGTTCTTATGGACGTTCTGATGAATGGATGAATATAGGTTCTAATATTCCTTCTTTTTATCGGTCAGAGCAAGAAGATAAAACAGAAGATTATACCTGGGGGCAATCAACGGGGATGTTTTCTGTAAAACCATCTTCAAAATTAGGAAAGCGTGTACATCATGAAGTTTTTGGTGATGGGACAGTCATAAGAGATGAGGGCGACCGCGTTGAAGTTAGCTTTGATTATAAAGGTCGAAAGAAAGTTTTAAAGAAATTCTTGGAAGATATTTGATTTGATGGTATAAAAATTATTATTTGAATACTAAGGGAATATGTTTATCAATTGAAAGGTATATGTTATTTCTGTAATTATCTAAAACAAATTAATTGTTATGTATAGTTTATTGATTAGGAAAGATTATTAGGATATAAAATAAACATTAGATGTATTTTTTAGATACTAATATAATATGAGGGAAAGGGAATGAATAAAAACATAAAACTTTTAATGACTCTGGGTGTTATTGTTATCTGTCTTTTTTTCTGGAGTATATCTATTATTAATAAAGGGATAAGGATGGATGAAAATGTTAATGCAGCATGGTCTCAAGTATTGAATACCTATCAACGTCGATCAGATTTAGTTCCCAATTTGGTTGCCGTAGTAAAGGGATATGCTACTCATGAAAGTGAAACGTTAGATGCGGTTATTTCGGCTCGTGCACGAGCAACTCAAATAACAATTTCTCCAGACTTATTAAGTAATCCACAAGCGATGAAAGCTTTTAATAATGCCCAGAATGAATTAGGGAACACATTATCTCGGTTAATAGCTGTTTCAGAAAATTATCCAGATTTAAAAGCCAATGAGAATTTTTTGTCTCTTCAATCTCAATTAGAGGGAACAGAAAATAGGATAGCTGTAGCTCGTAAAGATTTTATTGAGGCTGTGCAAGAGTTTAATAGTTATTTTAGGATTATACCTAATCGTTGGATTTTAAAAACGTTCAGTGATTTGTCTTATAAAGAAAACTTTACAATTACAGAACAAGCTCAACAAGTTCCGATTGTTGATTTTGAAAAATGAGAAAGAAAATACTTTTTGGCTTTTATTTATTTATAATATTACTTTTTTCAAGTTTCGTGCATGCTATTTCATTCCCTAATTTAACAGGACAAATTGTAGATGCTGCGGGTATTTTAACTCCGCAAACACAAGAAAAAATTCGTACAGTATTAGCTCTTTCAGATCAGACTGTTGTTGTAACAATACCGTCTTTAGAAGGTTTATCAATTGAAAGTTATGGTTATCAGTTGGGAAGATATTGGGGAATCGGCAATAAAAATAAAGATGATGGGGTGTTACTATTAGTGGCCCCAAATGAGCGGTCAGTTCGTATTGAAGTTGGGTACGGACTTGAAGAAATTCTAACTGACAGCATTTCTTCAACGATTATTCAAACTTTGATTATTCCAGAGTTTAAAAAAGGTGATATGAACGCAGGTATTTTAAATGGAACTAAAGGAATTGTTTCTGTCCTTACAGGAAAAGTGGTCTCAGTAGAAGAAAAAACACCTGTTATATCGGGGAAAAGTATGATTTTTGCCCAAATGGAAGAAACGACTCATGATGAATTATTGCTTATTTTATACATTACTATATTAGTTATTATTATGATATGGGCCTCCAGAAGATATTCATCTTCAAGTAATCGAGAACAAACTAAAGAATTTATTAATCCTAAAATCGCTCTATCTCGAAAAGTTTCGCATTTTAAGCGAGAAAATCATTTCCGAGGTAGAGGGGGAAAGTTCGGTGGAGGAGGAGCATCGGGAAAGTGGTGAATATTTAGTGCTATCTTGCTCTTGTTTTAGGTTATAAGACGATTATTGTTTTGTCTTGCATTGCTGATGAAAATCGCATAGATTAAGCAAATAAACATCAGGAATAGGGAATATGGCACTTTTTGAACGATTGGTCGGTTTTCGCTATTTAAAGGCACGCAAACGTACGGGCTTTGTTTCCGTTATCGCCGGGTTTTCTTTTTTGGGGATTATGCTGGGTGTGGCGACACTGATTATCGTGATGAGCGTTATGAACGGATTTCGCGACGAATTAATGGGGCGTGTTTTGGGAATCAACGGACATATGGCCGTTTATCCCGCTTGGGGGCCGACGTTTGCGCTGGATGAACGGCAGATAACCGAATTTGAAAAGAAACACGGTGTAACGGCCGTTATGCCGATTTTGGAAGGGCAGGTCATGGCATCATCAAGCCTTTTGTCTCAAGGGGCTTTGTTGCGCGGCGTTCGGCCGCAGGATTTTAAAAACCGGCCGTTGTTATCTTCCGGTTATCAAGGAAAACCGTTGGATGCCTTTCAAGACAATCAAATTATTTTGGGGTATCGGTTGGCCGCTAAAATGGGGGTGCGTGTCGGTGAAAAAATCAATCTGATTTCTCCGAACGGAAATGTAACGGCTTTCGGAACCATGCCGCGCATGAAATCGTACGAGGTCATCGGCACGTTTGACACCGGCATGTTTGAATATGATTCCAACTTTATTTTTATGCCGTTGGAACAAGCGCAAAAATATCTGATGAACGACGGGCAGGTCAGTCAAATCGAAATTTTTGTCGCGGACATGAACGCGTTGCCGTTTGTTCAGGACGAAATCGTTGCGCACCTGCCGCGTTCGCAAGTGGCGGTGGATTGGAAACATTCCAATTCCGCATTCTTCAATGCGATAGAGGTTGAACGCAATGTCATGTTTTTAATTTTGACGCTGATTATTATCGTCGCGGCATTTAACATTATTTCCGGGTTAATTATGTTGGTGCGGGATAAAAGCAAAGACATTGCTATTTTGCGGACGATGGGGGCGAGCCGTCGTTCGATTATGACAATTTTTCTGATTGACGGGTTGTTTGTCGGCGTTGTCGGAACGTTAGCCGGATTGTTGGTCGGGTTGCTGGTTTCGTATAACATTGAACCGATTCGGCAATTTTTAGGCCGCTTGGCGGGGCAGGATTTGTTTTCGGCGGAAATTTATTTCTTGTCTCAACTGCCGTCCAAGACAGATATGAAAGAAGTCATTGCCGTAACGGTCATGGCATTAAGTTTGTCTTTCTTGGCGACGTTATATCCGTCTTGGAAAGCATCAAAAACCGATCCGGTGGAGGCGTTGCGGTATGAATAAAAGTAAGCGGTGTCTGAAAAAAGCAATTCTTTTCGGGAGAAAAAGAAAAATGGTTAAATGGATTTTTGTTTTTTGTTTCATGACGCTGTCGGTTTGGGCGCAATCTCGGGATAAAATCTGTCCGCCGGATAAACCACTTCAGGATAAACAAGGATGGTGTTATGCGTGTGACAATCCGTACGCGTTTGATATGACGGCGATGGAATGCGCCAAATGTCCGAACCGGGAAATCAATTCCGCCGGTCGGTGTGCCGTTAAGACCTGTCCGGTTGACCAACCGATGCAGGATCAGCGCGGATGGTGTTATGATTGCGCGCGGGATTTTCCGATTGAAACATCGGTCGAGGATTGCAAACGATGCCCCAACCGGCGGATGCTTCATAACATGTGTGCACTGAAAGAATGTCCGGCGCATAAGCCGATGCAAGGTATTTACGGATATTGCTACCCGTGTACGGGAGAAGATTTGACAGATGTAGAAATGACGGTCGACCAATGCGCCAAATGTCCGGGTCGGACGTTTAAAGAAGGGCGGTGCGTATGAGCGATCCTGTTTTGAGACTGCACAACATCAAACGATGGTTCGGTGACGGCGATAAGCGATTGCATGTGTTAAAAGGCGTCAATTTGGATATTCGCGCCGGCGAGATCGTGGCGCTCGTCGGGCCGTCCGGGTCGGGCAAATCAACGATGCTTTATGTTGCCGGGCTGTTGGATCAGCCGAGTTCAGGATCCATTCATCTGGCGAATGTCGCGTGTGAAAAAATGAGCGAAAAAGAACGCACGTTGATGCGCCGGGCTTATTTGGGATTTGTGTATCAAAGCCATTTGCTGTTGCCTGATTTTTCGGCGCTGGAAAATGTGATGATGCCGCAGTTAATTGCCGGAAAGTCCAAAAAACAAGCTAAAGAGCGGGCTGTTTTTTTGTTGGATAAAATGGGATTGAAAAATCGGATGGCTCACCGCAGCGGCGAATTATCCGGCGGCGAACAACAACGGGTTGCCATTGCCCGAGCGTTGGCTAATCAGCCGTCGTTGCTGTTGGCGGATGAACCGACGGGGAATTTGGATCCGGTCACCAGTGAAAAAGTTTTTACCGAGTTGTTGATGTTGGTGCGTGAAACCGGTTTGTCGGCGTTGATTGCGACGCATAATCCAGAGTTAGCCGCCAAAATGGATCGGCGCGTTCAGTTAGTGAACGGTTTGTTGGAGGAAGTTTAAATGCGCAAAAAATCATCCAAATCAAGCAAGGCTGTTCAAACAATGAATAAAGCAACGGAATTATCCCGGTATTTTTTGTATGGCTTTGTTCTTTCTTTTTTTGCTGTTTTATTTATCGGCGGCGGATTGATTAAATGGATCGCTACGTCGTCGACAAGCGCTTATGACGTCGATTATTTTCGGGCAGACTTGATTTTAATGATTTTCCTGTTTGTCGGGCAAATTATCATTGCTTCTCTGGCCAAAACGAAACTTAAATTTTACGGGTTCAGTTTCGGGCTTTTAGGCGCTGTTTTGTTGGCTTTGGTTTATTACCATATTTGGTTGTTTGTGTAAGGACGCTGTTATGACTCCGGAATTTATTCATTTACATGTGCATTCTCAATATTCGCTTCTGGAAGGCGCGATGAAAATCCCGAAGCTCATTGATGCCTGCGTGGAACACAATATGCCGGCGATGGCGATTACCGATACGGCAAACTTGTTCGGCGGCATGGATTTTTCGTACGCCTGTGCAGCGGCAGGTATTCAACCGATTTTGGGAACGCTGTTGTTGCTCAAACAAGAAGCCGAACCCGGCCACATGCCGAGCGTGAAAGAAGAAATCAACCCGCCGATGGATAAGATTGTTTTGTTGGTTCAAAATGAGACGGGTTATAAAAATCTGTTGAAACTGTTTAACCATTATTACATGGGTGAAGGCAAACAGACTTTCCCACACATTACTTTGCCGGAATTGGAAGAGTTTAGCGCCGGGCTGATTTTGTTAACAGGCGGACCAGAAGGACCGATTGGTCGATATATTTTGTCCGGTCAGCCGGATAAAGCGGAAAGCCTGCTGTTGCGATTAAAGGAAACTTTCGGTGATCGGCTGTATATGGAAATCATGCGCCACGGGATGGCGATTGAACGTCAAACGGAAGAGGCTTTTTTGGATTTGGCCTACAAACATAACGTTCCGTTGGTTGCGACAAATGATGTGTTGTTTAAAACGGCCGATATGTACGAAGCACACGATGCTTTGTTGTGTATTGCCGATAAAACGTACGTGGATGTGCAAGACCGCCGCAAAGTGACACCGCAACATTATTTTAAAACGGCCGAAGAAATGAAAGCGTTGTTTGCCGATTTGCCGGAAGCTATTCAAAACACGGTTCAAATTGCCAAGCGATGCGGGTTTATGTTGCATAAGATGAAACCGGCTTTCCCGCAATACGACTGCGGCGGGTTCACCGAAGATGAATTGTTGGTGAAAAAAGCGCATGAAGGCCTTGAAAAACGGATGAAAAACCGATCGGAAGAAGATCGGAAAAAGTACGCTGATCGCATGGAATACGAGCTGGGCATCATTAAACAAATGGGATTCCCCGGATACTTTTTAATCGTTTCCGACTTTATTCAATGGTCAAAAGCACACGGCATTCCCGTCGGTCCGGGACGCGGATCGGGCGCGGGATCAGTGGTCGCTTGGGCGTTGACGATTACCGATATTGATCCGTTGAAATTTAATTTGCTGTTCGAACGGTTTTTAAACCCGGAACGGGTCTCCATGCCGGACTTTGACGTGGACTTTTGTCAGGAACGCCGCGGCGAAACCATTCAGTATGTTCAGGAAAAATACGGATTCGATCACGTTGCTCAAATTGTGACGTTCGGGCAGTTGCAGGCTAAAGCGGTTATCCGGGATGTGGGGCGCGTCTTGTAAATTCCGTATCCGGTGGTTGACAGGCTTTCCAAACTGGTGCCGAACGGATTGAATGAAAAAGGCAAGCCCTACACGTTAAAAGAAGTGCTTGAAATTGAACCGGCGTTTGAAGTCGAAGCCAACCGCGAACCGCAAATCAAACGGTTGTTGGAATATGCTTTGCAGTTGGAAGGATTGTATCGCAACACGTCGACTCATGCGGCCGGCGTCGTCATCGGGCATGATCCGCTGGATGAAATTCTGCCGATTTATAAAGATCCGGATTCCGATATGCCGGTGACTCAATTCAACATGAAGTTTGTGGAAGATGCGAGCTTGATTAAGTTCGACTTTTTGGGCTTAAAAACACTGACGGTTCTGGCCAAAACGCTGAAGCTACTGCGTCCGCGCGGGATTGAACTGGATTTAATTAATATTCCGTTGGATGATAAAGAAACTTTTCAGTTGTTGTCAGACGGAGATACGTCCGGGGTGTTCCAATTTGAAAGTGCGGGCATGCGCAAAATTTTGAAAGACATGGCGCCGGATAAAATTGAAGATTTGGTCGCTATCGTGGCACTCTACCGTCCGGGGCCGATGGGCAATATCCCCAGCTACATTGCCCGTAAACACGGGACGGAAAAACCGGATTATCTGCACCCGATGCTGGAAGAGATTTTAAAAGAAACCTACGGCATTATGATTTATCAGGAACAAGTGATGCAGATTGCTCAAGTCATGGCGGGATACAGCTTGGGCGGCGCGGATTTATTGCGGCGGGCGATGGGGAAAAAGAAAAAAGAAGAAATGGTCAAACAGCGCGTTATTTTTATTGACGGCGCGAAAGCCAGAGGCGTTCCGGAAGAAAAAGCCGCCGAAGTGTTCGATTTGATGGAAAAGTTTGCCAGCTACGGGTTTAACAAATCGCATGCAGCGGCGTATGCGTTCGTATCGTATCAAACGGCTTATTTGAAAGCGCATTATCCGGTTGAATTTATGGCTGCGACGATGACGCTTGATAAAACGGACACGGATAAATTGGGCTTTTTCAAACGGGATGTGACCAAGATGGGCATTTCGATTTTGCCGCCGGATGTGAATAAATCGCAAGTGAACTTTTCTGTTGAAAACGGCGCTATTCGGTATGCGATGTCGGCCGTGCGCAACGTGGGGGAAGGCGCGATGCAATCCATGATTGCCGAACGGGAAAAGAACGGGCCTTTTAAAAATATCGTTGATTTTATCGCCCGCGTGGACGGATCGGTGATGAATAAACGCTGTTTTGAAAACCTGATTAAATCGGGCGCTTTGGATTGTTTGGAACCGAATCGTGCCAAATTGCATCACAATTTGGAAAAATTAAGCCAACATTCGGCGGCAATTGCGACGCAACGGCGCAGTTCTCAAATTTCGTTGTTCGGCGAAGCAATAGAAATTCAAAACATTACGTTGGAAGACGTTCCCGAATGGCCGTCGATGCAAAAATTGGAAATGGAAGCCGAAGCCATCGGATTTTATTTGTCGGCTCACCCGCTGGATGCGTTTGAATCAAGCTTTGAACGACTGCGGATTATGCCGTCTTCCGAATTGGTAAAGACGGTTGATGTGGCCGGTTCCGTACGTGTTCGTTTGGCCGGCATCGTGAATGATATGCGTGAGCGAATTTCTCAAAAATCCGGCAATAAGTATGCGTTTATTACCGGCTCCGATACGTCGGGGACTTTTGAAATGATGTGCTTTTCCGAAACGTTGGCTCAATCGCGGGAAAAATTAAAGGCCGGTCAGCCGTTAATTTTCTCGGTTCTGGCCGAAAAGAAAGAAGACGAGATCCGGATGATTTTGCAAGCCGTCGAATACTTGAACGAAGCCATTGCTAAAGTCAGCAGTTCCGTTATGATTTACATGGATGATCCGGCGTGTTTATCCCCTATTCAGTCTATTTTGAAACAGGACGGTTCCGGGAAAGGCAAAGTTTTCCTTATCCCGCGCGTGAATGAATGGGATGTGGAAGTAGCGCTTGACGGCGGTTATGCGTTGTCGGCTCAAACCATGCAAGCGTTGCGCGCTGTTCCGGGAATTCAGGAAATCAAACAAGTTTAAGCAGACTTGCCGGGCTTAAATCGATCGAAGAATTGTTTAATGGCTTTGAAGGTTTGTCGTTTGGCCAGTGTGGTGCGCAAACCGGAGCGCGTTTGTAATTTCAGCTTTTTATCCAATTCCGGCGTTCGCACAAAATAACGGCCGCCTAAATTAACCATCCGGCGTGAGGCCAGGATTTTATGCCCTGTCGCATCAAAACGATTTTCCGTCATTAACAAAAGTCCCGTATTTTTATCACGCCGAAAAACGCGTTCCATGACTTTGGCCTGTGTTTCCGGATCGTAATAAAGGGATCTGTCTTTTTCTCCGTTGCGAAACATTTGAGATTTAATGCGGTGAAAAACGAATTCTTTTTCACTGCCGGGATGCGCCGTAAACGTATCGACTTGTTTACAGCCGTTAACCGGTTCATAAGTTCGTGTCATTTCATAAGGCTTTTTGTCCCGCTCTGTTTCATACCTGAAAGCATCCGTAAACAAAAGCGCCCCGGCTTTGTCACGATGCTCGGTCTTTTTGCGTCGACCGAGTTGATCGGAATGAACAGTTCGGTTTGTGAATTGATGAAATGCTTCTTTGCCGGAAACAGAAACGGGTTTTTGTGTCGATGTTGTCATAGCACACTCCTTATTATTCAAATATAGCACATAAAGGGGGATAAGTCAATTAACGCAAAAAGTTCTTGACAGTGGGGGGGGGGGGGTAATGTATGATATTTCCAAGTCTGATGGTAAGGAGGGGGGAACGAGGAAGTTTATCAGTGTTTTTGGAAAAAAAGGATTTGGGGAAG
>CALXTZ010000007.1 GCA_944391545.1 uncultured Alphaproteobacteria bacterium | reverse complement strand
AATCTTTTTCTCATCCGACATTTCAGCGGGTTTTGGCGCTCAAACAAATCGGGCAGGATAAACTGGCAGAGCAGGAATTGACGGCTTTGTTTTTAAAGGCGGATCGGTCGACCAAAGCTTTGTTGTCCGTTGTCGCGGAAAAAAACGGCATTGCCGAAGATTTAACATTAATTTCGGGACGGTTGGATGACGACGAAGACGGCGGGCGTTATCCGGCACCGAATTGGACGCCTCAAAACGGATGGAAAGTCGATAAAGCGTTGGTCTTTGCTTTCGTTAAACAGGAATCTTGTTTTAATGCGCGTGCAACCAGCAGCGCCGGCGCGGCCGGATTGATGCAGATTATGCCGGACAATGCACGGGAACTGGCAAGGTCTTTGGGGATGCAGTGGGATCGTAAACGATTGAATGAACCGGAATACAATCTGGCTTTGGGGCAACAGTATATTTTATGGTTGATGCGTGATAAAAACATTCAAAATAATTTGATTTTTACGGCTGTTGCGTATAATTCCGGGCCGGGCAGTCTGATGAAGCTCAAAAAGCGGATGAAATACAACGATGATCCGTTGTTGTTCATTGAAAGCATCCCTTTCCGCGAAACGCGTGGGTTTGTCGAACGCATTATGGCAAATTATTGGATTTATCGGACGTTGATGAATCAACCGGTATTTTCGATGGATAATTTAATTGAAGGCAAGTGGCCGACGTATGTGGCGTTGGATCATCCGGAGAACTAAAGGGAGGAAAAATGAAATCCATTTTTATCACAGGTGCTTCCAGCGGGTTGGGGCGTGCTTTGGCTATCGCTTATGCCGGCGAGGGTGTTGTTTTGTTTTTATGTGGACGGAATAAGGAACGATTGTATGAAACGGCGGCGGTTTGTAAGGAAAAAGGGGCGGTGACGTATACGTATTTGTTTGATGTGACGGACGCTTTTGCGGTTCAGGAAGCTGTTATCAATGCCGATTCGGTACATCCGTTGGATTTGGTCATTGCGAATGCCGGTATTTCGGGTGGCGTGTTGGGCGAGGCCGAAGATTCGGTTCAAACGCGTCAAGTCTTTAATACAAATATTAACGGCGTTGTGAATACGGTTTTACCGGCTTTGGAAAGGATGCGTAAACGCGGATCCGGACAAATCGGCATTGTTGCGTCTATTGCGGGATATCGGGGTTTGCCGAGTGCGCCGGCTTATTCGGCCGGCAAAGCCTGTGTCAAAGCATGGGGAGAAGCTTTGCGCGGATGGTTGTATCAAGAAGGGATTCGGGTGAATGTCATTTGTCCCGGATTTATCAAAACGCCTCTGACGGACGTGAACCGCTTTCCGATGCCTTTTTTGATGACACCGGAAAAGGCGGCTTTGCGCATTCAAAAGGGATTGAAGAAAAACAAAGCCGTTATTGCTTTTCCGTGGCCGATGGCGGTAGCGGCCTGGGTGATGAGTGCGTTGCCTTGTTGTCTGATCCACCCGATTTTGCGCCGCCTGCCGAAAAAATAATAATCAGATAATCACGCACCCTCCGTTAACGTAGGTGTGTTCGGCGGGGCAACAATACGTTTTATCTCCTACAACCGTTTCTTTTCCCGTGCAACGACAACTGGTAACGGTCATATCTATCCCATTGGTGGATGTTAAACATCTGTCATCATCCGCTTCACGGCATGCTTCGCCAAGCAAAATCGCGCAATCTTTTAAATTCCCGGTCGATAAATCACATTGCTCTGCACAAATCGTTCCGTCTGCAAGAGCTGTAACTTTTCCGACCCCGGATGTTTTGTACATCAGGATGTTGTCCTTGTGGCACCCGAAAGTATCTGTTCTGCTGCTGTATCCGAATGTCCAACCGATTGGGCAAATGTCCGTGCACATGCCGTTTGAGCAGACCGGCGGGCTCGTACAAACTGATCCGCATCGTTTAAGGGCATCATCGACCTTTAAGTAACAAGCGATGTAATCATTTGGTTTGTCACAATAAACATTGTCTTTTTGACACATGCCTGTATCTGCATCATAAGTAAAGGAAGACCAACATTTTAACGTATCGCATTGCCCGTTACACGACGGCGGATCGGTACAATCGGCGGCACATATCACGCCGTTTGAAAAAGCGCATTCCCAAGCAGAACCGGTTTGCGTGCAATTAACGGTGTTGCCGGCATGTTCAAAAGAACAGTAGCCTAACAGTGATAAGTAAACATACGTCCCCCCTAAATCTGTACAAATGGAAGCATCACAAACACCTTTCGTGCATTGACAATCGGCATTGGCTGTACAGCAGCTATAGGTTTTACCATCCGGGAATCGCGCCCATCGTACATACGAACCGCTTAATCTTATTTGCGTGCACAAGGGATCTGACTCTTTTTCACAAATATATTTATTCATACCGTAATAATTTGGTTTTGCAAAATGCCATCCTTTGGGACACCACAAGGAGGAACAAAATCCACTGGAGCATTGGAACGCATCCGGATCGCCGATATTTGTACAGGCTGTTCCACATTGTGTGCCGTTTAAAGTGCAATTTCCGCCTTCATAATTACATGTCAGACGACTGCAGACGTTTTGAGAAAAAATGTATCCGGCTGCACAACAGGCTTGTGGTGTACCTTCTTCATCCTTCCACATGTACGGGGCCTCATCGGGACATTTACAAGCGCCTGTGTCCGCATCCGGCACCATATTGTTCGGACACCCGCAGGTTGTCGTGGTATCACACGTCATATAACTTTCCGCACAACAGATTCCATGACAACACTTTGTGTCACAACAATCATTGTCACCGCATTTTGTGGCTGTCGGCGTCGGACAACAGGTGTTGGACGTTGTACAATAATCACCGCCGCAATCCGTACATCCATCCGCCCCACACGGCGTTGTGATGGTACGGCATTCCCCGCCGCAACACGTTTCTCCGTCAGCACAAGACGGAATGCAAATGCTGCCCACATTACTCCTGTCTTTGTTCATGTAGAAAACCAACGTATTAGTGTCGTTTGTACAAATATCGGTGGTATCATATCGAATGTCATTGACAGTGACGGCTTGGTTTTCATCGATCATATCCAGCATAAGGGAACAAACGCGTTTAGGGACGTCATTGACATGAACGGTAAAGACATCTTTGTCTTGGATCCACACGGCCATAGGATAACCGTGTGTAGAGACAGAACCGAGTTCGGGCAAGACCAATTGCCCGGAAGACATATCATAAAGTTGGTTACTGTCCAAAGCGGCGAACGTCCAAAGGGTGACATCGTGCATGGTATCGTTGGCGCGATATTTCGCCATAGCCCATGTGAGGCCGGCCAAAGCAGCAACGGATAAAATCCCCACGATGGCCAGAACCGCCAGCATTTCT
Organism: uncultured Alphaproteobacteria bacterium; assembly: GCA_944391545.1. Lineage (GTDB taxonomy): Bacteria > Pseudomonadota > Alphaproteobacteria > CAAHEQ01 > UBA3637 > CALXXA01. The sequence continues at coordinate 18,767 of CALXTZ010000007.1, read as the reverse complement.
AAAAGGGTCCTGCCGGATTGGGGAGACATTCCGGATGGTGTTGCCCATCGGCGGGGCGAAAGGGTGCAGGGGTGCGTTCCGCCGATTTGTAAGGGGACCGCACGTCCGAACTTTTTCGGCGGGGCCGAGATAACCATGTGCCGTTCCGAACGGTCGGGGCGGGGGCGCGGAAAGTGCACCCCGGCCGTAAAGAAACGACCGATAAATACATCCAAAATTTTCCCAAGGGTTGCCCCGGCTCCTCGCCTCTCGCGGGTCGTCCCACGGAGTGCAGGGGAAGCCTTTTTCCTGAAACGATTAGCTAATTTGAACTGTTTGAAAAATGCCGTAAATCGGCCGTTATCCTTGTTCCGGGGGGGGGGGGTAAGTGTTAAGCGATTGAAGTGTTGTGTCATTTTTTTCCCTTTCATATGCGCTTTATTATGAAAAAAACGCAAACAGATGTCAATGTGAAAATAATTCTGCTGTTTTGCCGACAGCTTCTTGAACCGATTTTAAACCGTTTTTCCGTAAAATAAGGCTTAATTCCCGGTTGATTTTGTTTGCAATTTCAACGCCTTCGTACAAAATAGCGCTGTGCAATTGAATCAAACTGGCGCCGGCTTTGATTTTTTCAAAAGCATCACGCCCGGTGAAAACACCGCCGCACGCAATCAACGTTATTTTCCCGCGCGTTGCCAGATAAAAACGTCGCAACAGCTCTGTCGACGGATCTTTTAACGGTTCGCCGGCAATGCACCCTTTTACGCGCGGATCCGGCAGAATTTGCTTAATGGATTTAGAAGCCGAAAAGCCTGCCACAATTAAACCGTCGACTTGCTCTTCTATCAACATATCGGACAAAAGTTGAACATTGATTTGCCCGTCATAAGGAATTTTTAAAATCAGTTTCGGCGTAATAATCGGCGCAAATTTTTTGATTTGCTGCTTGATTTGACGCAGCAATAACCCCAGCTGTGCCGGATTATGTATCAGGGTCGAAATCGGCATGCCGGGATGAGATAAATTCAACGTAATAAAATCGCAATAAGGCGCAACGTGTTGGATAGAATGGATAAGATCTTGTTCCAGGTATTCCAAAAATTGGCCGATGTTGCGTTCATCAATGTCCAGGGAAGAGGAAATGTTAACCCCGACAATATGAGGCAACCGTCGCCTGGCAATCAACTTATTGCCCAGATTAACGATCCCGCAGTTGGGGAAGCTTTCCGATTCAACCAAAATAGCTCGCTTGGCCGGAATAAAATGCGTCTTTTGCGGCGCATGATTCGGTTTATAGGTGAAAGTTCCCAATTCGCCAAACCCAAATCCGTTGCGGATTAATTCGTCATTATATTTGACTTCTTTATCAAAGCCGGCAGCGATCCCAATCGGGTTCGGGAATGTTTTACCGAGCGTTTCCATGTGAAGAGAAGGGGCGGCAAAGGGCTGACTTACCAGCGCTTTATCGGAAATACCCCAGTATAAAAGCTGACGAGCCGCGTCCGGGCTTATCTTTTTAGCAAAAAACCAAATAGCAAAAAAAAGCTGTTTTGTGATTTTTTCCCAAAAGGTAAGCGGGGCGCGGTTCTGGGTCATGAGTTATGCCTCTTTTTCTTTATATTTGACGGCCAGTTCTTCAACTTTTTCAGGCGGGATCTTGGAGAACAGCAATTCCGGCTGACAAAGCGGATGTCCGGGTTTGAGGCATATCAAAGCCTCTGCCATCGGTTCGTTAATCCAACCAAGCGGTTCGGACGAAACGTTTATCAAGTTCAACATTTTGGCAGCTGTTTGCGGCATAATCGGCGCCGATAAAATCGCATAAATCCGAATTAAGTTCAATGCCGTTCGCAAAATGCAAGCCGCTCGGTCTTGATCGGTTTTGACGACTTTCCACGGTTCGTTGCGCGCGATGTAGTTGTTTCCTTCAACCCACATTTCACGCAGCGTGGCAAAAGCTTTTCTGAATTCCAGTTCCGTCAAGAAAGTTGTGTAATTGTTCACCAACTCATCCATCCGGGTAAACAGCGCTTTTTCTTCGTCCGTGGTGTCGCCGCCTTGCGGAACAACCGGCCCGAAGTTGTTCGTCGTCATTTTCATGACACGGTTGATAAAGTTGCCTAAAACATCGTTTAAATCTTTGTTGATCGTATTGGCAAAAGCTTCAAAAGTAAAAGAAGCATCGGAAGATTCGGGTGCATTGGCCATTAACCAATACCGCCAATAATCAACCGGGAATTCTGCCACCGCATCCGCCGCAAACACACCGCGGTGTTCGGATTTGGAAAATTTACCGCCGTTGAAAGTTAAATAACTCATCCCTTTTAAGAAATCAACCTGCGTCCAAGCTTCCTGTGTTCCGAGCAACTGCGCCGGGAACGTAATTGTATGGAACGGAACGTTATCTTTTCCCATAAATTCAACATGCTTGACGTGCGGCGCATTGAGCCACCAGTCTTTCCAATGCCGGGACTCCGGTTTTTCATCGCTCCATTGCTTGGTGATGCCGATATAGCCGATCGGCGCGTCAAACCAAACATAGAAAACTTTATCTTCAAAGCCGGGCTTCGGTACCGGGAACCCCCATTTTAAATCACGGGTAATACACCGTTCCTGCAATCCTTCTTTTAACCACTTTTTGGCAATGGAATAAGCAACGTCCGGCCAGGAATATTCCTTTGTCTCCAGCCATTTTTTCAATTGTTCTTCCAATGCCGGCAACTTGATAAACAGATGTTTTGTTTCACGCACTTCCAAATTACCGGATCCGGAAATGGTGCTTTTGGCATCAATCAAATCCGTCGGATCCAACACTTTGGTGCAATTTTCGCATTGATCGCCGCGTGCTTTGTCGTATCCGCAATAAGGGCAGGTGCCGGTAATATAACGGTCAGCCAAAAACATCTGATCATCAATCGAATAAACTTGTTTGATGGTGCGTTCTTCAATATAGCCGTTTTTATCCAGCTGTTCAAAAATATGATACGTGATTTCTTTGTTTTGTTCGGAACTGGTGCGTCCGAAATAATCAAAAGACAAATCAAACGCTTTATAAATTTCGGCATGAACGTCGTGATATTTTTTGCAGTAGTCTTCAACGCTCAATCCTTCGTTCAGCGCGCCGACTTCGGAAGCCGTCCCATGTTCGTCCGTTCCGCAAATATACAAAACATCTTTTCCCATTTGGCGCATGAAACGAGCATACACATCGCTGGGCAGCAAGCACCCGACCATGTGCCCCAAGTGAGGTTGTCCGTTAATATAAGGCAATGCGCTGGTAATCAGATATTTTGTGTCGTCCATGTTTGTTTCCTTTACTTATTTGTCAAAAAACAAACGTTATCATAAAACGTTTAAAAAATAAAAGCAAGAGACTTGATTTTTTTTTCAAAATGGCGTATAGATAAGGCTCATTCATGAATTTCTTTATAAAGAGGTATTAAAAAAATGGCACGTGTAACTGTGGAAGATTGCGTTGAAAAGGTCCCCAATCGTTTTGAACTTGTTTTGTTGGCAAGCCAACGCGCAAAAAATATCAGCGCCGGGGAACCAATCACGGTGTCCAGAGATAACGATAAAAATTCTGTTGTTGCTTTGCGCGAAATTGCGGACGAAACGATCAGTCCGGCAGATTTGGACAATATGCTGATTACGGGCTTTCAAAAATATGCACCGGTTCAGGAATATTTTGAAGGAGATGCGGAATTAAAAGAAGTTGACGCGGAATTAACCGGCGAAGATATGTATGCCGATGTTGTTAAGGAAGCAACGTCCGAAGTTTTTGCTGATGAAACCGAATTTGAAGAAGCGGGTGCTTTTCAAGTAACAGATAATCCGGAAGAAAACCAGTAGGTTTTTAAAAAGGGGGGATTTTGTTACGGCAATTCGAACTCGTGGAACGCGTTAAATCGTACGATCCGAATGCGGACGAGGAAGGATTAAACCGCGCTTATGTTTTTGCCGTGAAAATGCACGGGTCCCAAAAGCGAGAATCCGGGGACCCGTATTTTTCACATCCGGTCGAAGTGGCCGGTATTTTAACGGAGTACAAGCTGGATTATGCGACGATTGTGACGGCTTTGCTGCACGATACGGTCGAAGATACGCCGGCTTCTTATCAAGACATTGAAAAATTGTTCGGAAAAGAAGTGGCAGATTTAGTCGAGGGTGTAACCAAACTTTCAAAAATCCAAACACAATCCGAACACAACCGACAGGCGGAAAATTTCCGCAAGCTCGTTTTGGCGATGAGCGAAGACATTCGGGTCTTGTTGATCAAACTGGCGGATCGGTTGCATAACATGCGGACGCTGCATTTTTGCAAAAAGGAAGAAAAACGTGCGCGCATTGCTCGGGAAACGTTGGATATTTATGCGCCGCTGGCCGAACGGCTCGGCATGAATAAAATGAAGGATGAGCTGGAAGATTTGGCTTTTAAACAGTTACATCCGGATGCGTATGAATCCATCAAAACGCGATTGGATTTTTTACGCCAAAAAGGCGGTAATCTGATCAGCGATATTGTGGAACAGCTGCAAAAAGATTTGAGCGAGGGCGGTTTAACGGCCAAAGTATACGGCCGCGAAAAAAGACCGTATTCCATTTGGAAAAAAATGCAGCATAAGAATATTTCCTTTGAGCAAATTTGTGACATTATGGCTTTTCGGATCGTGGTGGATACGATTGCCGATTGTTATCATGCGCTCGGCATTGTTCATACGAAATATCCGATGATTCCGGGACGGTACAAAGATTATATTTCAACGCCTAAATCCAACGGATACCAATCTTTACATACGGGTGTTATCGGCCCGTTTAAAGAACGGATTGAAGTGCAAATTCGAACCAAAGACATGCATGACGTGGCAGAACTCGGGGTGGCGGCGCACTGGGTGTATAAACAAGGCGAAGGTCATACGATGGACGGTAAACAATTCCGGTGGATGCGTGAATTGTTGGATTTGTTGAGCCAGTCGTCAACTTCGGACGAGTTTTTGGAAAACACCAAAATTGCCATGTACAAAGATCAGATTTTTTGCTTTTCTCCGAAAGGCGATTTAATCGGTCTGCCCAAAGATGCAACCCCTGTTGATTTTGCGTATGCCATTCATTCAAATGTCGGCGATCATTGTATGGGCGCCAAGATTAACGGGGAAATCAAACCGTTGCGCACGATTTTGCAAAACGGAGATCAGGTCGATATTATTCTGTCTAAAACACAAACGCCGTCGCCGGAATGGGAACGGTTTGTGGTGACACCGAAGGCCAAGTCTTCTATCCGCCGCTTTATTCGGGGTCAGAAACGGTTGCAATTCATTGACTTGGGTAAAAACTTAATTCAGGCCGCTTATAAAGAAGCCAAGCAAACATGGAATGATAAAGAATTGGAAGCGTTGTTGCCGGCTTTTAAACAAAATTCGCTGGATGATTTATATGTCATGATGGGTGAGGGCATTATCTTGGCCAATGACGTGTTTTACAAAGCGCATCCCGAAAAGAAAACAACGCTTCAAAAAGTCGTGGACATTTTCAAACGGCATCCGTCTGCCAACAAAGTGGATGAAAATGACAAAACCAATCCGATAAAAGGATTGATTTCGGGGATTGCGCTGCATTACGCCAAGTGTTGTCATCCGGTGCCGGGCGATAAAATCGTGGGGATTGTGACGACCGGAAAAGGGGTGACAATCCATGCAATGGATTGTCCTGTGTTGAAAAAATACGAAGATGAACCGGAACGGTGGTTGGACATTGAATGGAACGACAACGTTCAATCGGATAAATATTATCCGGTTCGGTTGCACGTGGTGATTGCGGATAAGCCGAGCGCGCTTGCGACCGTTTCAACCACGGTTTCTAAATACAACAGCAATATTTCACATTTGTTTACGACATCGAAAAGTCCCGGTTTTATGGAATTGACGATGGATGTGGATGTTAAAAATGCAGCGCATTTGGAAGAGGTTATGACGGCCTTGAAGGCTTTGTCGGTTATCATTTCGGTTGAAAAGGCATGGAAAACATGATTATCGGTATCGGAACGGACATGGTGTCTTTGGCACGGCTTAAAAAACAATTGGCGCAATTCAGTCAACCGATTTTAGATCGGTTGTTTACGCCGGCGGAACAGGCTCGGGCCGGTCAAAAAAAATGTGAAACGGCACAGCTTGGCTTTTACGCCAAACGGTTTGCGGCGAAAGAAGCTTTTGCCAAAGCGCTCGGAACCGGCATCGGTGCAGCTGTTTCTTGGACGGAAGTGGAAGTGGTGAACGATGACAACGGCGCGCCCGTTTTGAAAGTTTACGGCAAGGCGATGGATCAAGTATTGGATTTAATTCCGGTCGGCTGTGCACCGCGATTTCATGTTTCTTTGACGGATGAAAAATTGTTTGCGGCGGCTTTTGTGATTATTGAAGCCATCCCTGCCGATCCAGATAATTAATCAACGTCGGGTGTAAAAACGACACGGCCTCACGGGATAAGATTTTTTCACCTCGGACGGATTTATTTTGTGTCAAAGCCTGTAAACCGGCATGCGCAATGCGGGAATACGGTGTGTCCGGATACAAGGCGCGCCCGGCGATTTTGGCGTCTGTTGAGTTTTGATTTAACAGGGCGATTAAAGCTGCTTTGAAATAAAAATCCTGCTGGGCTTGCCCTTTCAGTCGATGCGAGGCCAAAGACAAAGAAACATCAAAGGCTTGCGTTAATAAGTCAAGGTCGATTAAGGTGTCTGTCAAACTCATCATAATTTGGTTACCGGTTTCATCGGCCGGAATGAGTTCTTTAAATTCATAGAACAAGGCCAATTTATCCAGCGGCGCCATGTTTTGACTTTGAAGCATGGCTTCTTGGAACAAAGCCGCCATTTCTTTTGTTTTGGGAACATCGTGGCGGATGATGAACAAAGAACGATATGTTTTAAGGGCGTTGGCATAATCTTTTTCCTGTCGGTAAAGCCGATTGAGCGTTTCCAAAAGAGCGGCTTCAAAAGACGGCTCCCGATAAGCGTAGCGGAGATTTTCAAGTGTTTCAACGGCGTCTTCGGTCGAGACATTTCCCTGTTCTAAATCAATCAAAATCATTTGGTAAAGACTTTGAGCCCGCGCCGGCGATAAAACAGAGATATCCGCCGCTTTTTGGAATAAAGAGCGCGCGGCCGAGTCATGCCCCTGATGAAGCTGAACCGAGCCGGCATAAAAAGCAAGCGCTTGTTTTTGATAAGCCGTTAAATCTTGAGATGGAATCTCGGTCAACAGGAAAGAAAGGCGATTGATTTGGCCTTCCTGCCACAAAGCGGGAAGCGCTTGAAACGCAAAGGATAAAAATAAACGCGGCGGCAGGTTTTGAGAAAATGTATAGAACACCTTGTCAGAAAGGGCTTTCGGATTTCGGATAAAATCGCGCATCGTGATTAAAGACGCAGGCGCCGATGTTTGTTTAAGAAGGTCATCCGCTTCTGTCAACCGCCCCTCAGCCAACAGAGCCGTTGTTTTTAAAAGAAGCGTTTCATCGTCTTGATTAGCTTTCGGGATGCTGTTCAAACAATTCATGGCTTCCGTGCCGAAGTTTTGAGATAAGTACAACCGAGCCAACGCTTTTTTAAACGGTGTTTTCCCGGTATCCGGCAGAGCCGAAATTAAATCCTGCAGCCGATTGCGTTCTTTGTAAAAATCTTTTTTATCGGCCGGATTGATGTCCGAAAAATCCAAAATATCTTTTTGTCGCGGCGCAACAAAAGCAACGGCATCATTCAAAAGCAGGCTGTTATCGGCGGTTATTACCAGCTTGTTCTCTTTGTATTCGGACCGAATGCCGGGAATGCGGCTGATGAAGACAAGGCCTTGATCGGTTTCTGGCAATTCAAATGCTTGGGAAGCATAACGGTGTTCCATTTTTTGTTCGTGAAGCAACAAGGGAAAAACTTGAATTTCTTCTCCGGAAACCGGATCCGTAAAGAAAAGGGCCGATGTCGGTTCTATCTTGAAAGAAAGCGCATTTTTTTCTTTTTGCGGGTCAATCGGAATAACATGATCTTCTTGCGGTTCCAACGAAAGCGATAAAATCAGGAAACAGCCGCGTCGATCGACGAACCAATTGTAATCCGGTGCCAGCAAAAAACGCAAAACAACGCCTTTTGAAGAATCTATCTGTTGAATTTCCCGTAAAACAGGGCTGTCCAAAGGTGGCACGGCGCTGATTGTTTTTTGATTTAAAACAACGTATGCATAACCGTTGCGTTGAAAGACGGCTGTTTGTGTTTCTTCGCTGACCGGAATTAAAATGTCGGTTATTTTTTGCTGTGTTTCGGTGAGACGTGTTTCTATGGCAAGCGGCGCGGGCAGCGTCGGTTGAGCAACTGCGGTGTGCATCCCAAAAAGCAATAAAAATGTCAGCAAAAGAGATTTCATAGCGCATTTTCCTTTGCATACGGATAAATCAAAATGTCAATTCGAGGCGAATCCGCCGCATTCATGTACGCGTAAACGGGAATGGAATCAATGTAGCCGCCCTGTTTCAATAAGTTGGCAATTTGGGCCGAAACACCGATGGCTTGTTGTGTGTCGGATACGTTTGCCGTTGTCCGAATGGCAATTTTGTTGGACAGGTTGTTTAACAAGTAACCTAATGCGTGAATTTTTTCCGTTTGATCCGGTGCCGGTGTTAATTCGGTTGTATCCGCAAAGATATCCATCGGTAAAGATAAAACGAGTTTATCGCTGTCCAAGTGCAGACGTGCTTTTTCAATTTCAATCGGTTGATCGAGCAGGACATGGTACAGATAGTCTAAATTGACGCTGCGCTTTGGAAAACTTTGCGTGAGCGTGGCCGTTCTTGCCGTCGGTAATCCTTGAACAAGTGAAATTTCGGGGCCTGTTGTTAAAACGGGCGGTGTTGCCATCGCAAACAGCATGACGAAAAATGTCAGCAATAAAGAAACTAAATCCGTGAACGTTAAAATCCATGCTTTATTGAGGGCTTCGGTCGGCATCAAGTCCCTCCTTGTTGGTGAACGTCAGAAAAATCGAAACGACTCCGGCATCTCCTTTTTCAAAACCGACGTGAACGGCTTGTTCGGGAATGTCCAAAGAAACCCAATATTCGGCGATTTTTTGAGCTCGCCGAGCGGCTAAATGGCTGTAAAGCGGATAATTTCCGTTGGCCGGTAAATCAATATAATGCGTCAATCCGATTTCATAAGAAGCTTCCGGGTGTGTTTGCAAAAAGAGCGCCATGCTGTGAAAGAAATGCTTGGCTTTGGGGGTTAATGTTTCTTGGAAAGGTTGAAAAACGTCTTGTTCCGGCAATGTCACAAATAAAGTCTGGCCGTTCCAGCTTTGGTGAATTTGTGCTTCTTCAAACGACTGTCGGAATAATTCTTGAGACGTTAAAACCGAGCCGGCCGGCATAAAAGACGGATGGAAAAATGTCAGCTTGGATCGAGATGATTGAAAGGCTGATTGAACGCTGGTGGCAACCGCGTCGATTTTGATTTGTTCAAAATTCGAAACCGAAATGATTTTAATGAAAAAGCATAAAATCAGCAAAATCAGCGACAGAAAAATAAAAGAAAAAGCTCCCCGCTTGTTGGAAGCCGTTGACGAAATCGTTTCAAAGGAAGGATTTGAATTCATTTTATCCTCCTGCCGGTGGTGCTGCCATTTCAAGTGTCAGTTGTCTGGCCGTTTCGGGCGGCATTTTTTCAAGAATGTTGGCAGCCTGAAGCGGCGGCATGTTTTTTAAAATCTGTAACGTTAAAGACGGATCAAGGCTTGTTAATAAAGCCGCTGCCTGTGCCGGTTTCATATGAGTATAAATTCGAATCAACTCCGCATTTTCTTTTAAATCCGTTTCTGAAGCGCGTGTTTGCAGTTTTTCAGCCATCGCATTTAATTTTTGCTGTTGTTCGGTCAGTTTCTTTTGCAAGGCGTTTAATTCCTGTTCCTTTTTGATCAGGTCGTTTTGGCGTTTGTCGAGTTCGGCGCGCCGCAAAGACAATTGTTGTAAAACGAGCAATTCGTTTTCCGTCAGCGTTTGTGAGCGGCTGGTTTGAACCGGAACAGCCAGCATTTTTTCTCCTTGAGCGAACGCTTTTTGCAACTCAACCGACAAAGTATGTTCTTCTTTAATGTCATAGAATAAATCGCCCATGCGGATGCTTAACGACAATAAAATGACGAAAACGGCCAGCGGCAGGAATTTAAACCAAGTGGTCAGACGTATCCGCATGTTATGATCCTTTCAACCGTTGCAAAGCTTCAAATAATTCCCGTTCCGCTTCCGACTGGTACGCGTCCAGGTTCTTTTCGAACGAATGAACCGATGTGTCTTTTCGGGGGCGCACAAAAGCCGGCGGTTGGGGATAGGTTGTTGATTCTTTTGCCGGAAAAGGCCGCGTGTGCGCTGCGTTTTTTTCCATCAGCAAAACCAAATCATCCCGCAACAGGTTCGCTTTGTTCATTTCGGTTTTTAATTGTTCGGAAATGGTTTGCGTACTTTGTTTGATTTGCGACAAAGTCGTTTCCGCATTACGGGTAACTTCATGAAAAGATTGAACGGCTTTCAGGATTTCTTTTTTGCTTTCTCTGAACAGGCTTAACCGGTGATTTAAGATCATTGCGTAAATAAGGGCAACAATCAACAACACAATGATAACCAGATTCAAAAACATGTTCATTTCCATGTTAAGCTCCTTTCAATCTGGTTTTATCAACGACAATTCGAACGTTTTTCTGATGCGGCGTTAAGCGACCTTGAAGCAGCGGAATATTTCGGCACATCAGCTGAATGGGTTTGTCTTCAAAAAACGAAAGCGGCAGCGTTTGACCGGTTTTCCATTCCAAAATCGATTTAAACGGGACGATTTTTTGATCCAAAACAGCTTCGATTTCCAAAGGAACATTCGCAACGGATGTGGTCAGCTTTTGATTCCATTCCTGTTTAAATCCGTCGGCTTCATCCAATAAATCCGATTCGATTTCCAATTGTTGAATGGCGCGCGTCGGGAAAACAAGATCAAATAAACCGTTGCGCCGGTCAATTTGGACGCTTAACCGGGCAATCCGCATGTCGCTGGAGGCCGCATCAATCAAGGCCGTTTGCGGATTGGTGTCGATTCCTTCATAGCTGAAGCGGGATTGAAAGGCATCTTCTAAATTTTGAACCAACGCTTTCATAAACTTTTCCAAAATCGTTCGTTCAATTTGCGTGTAGCGACGATCTTCAAACTGCATGGCCGCTGTTCCGCGCCGGCCGCCCAAAGCCATGTCAATCAACGTATAGGCCAATGTCGGATCGATGGAAACCAATCCCGGGATTTCTTTTTCTTTATCGATGAAAAATCCGAGCAGTGCCGGCGTTTGAACCGTATCCAGGTAGGTCCCGAGTTGTCCTGCAATAAACGTGCGCAACGTTACGGAAATATCCTGGCCTTCCGTCAGGCGGCGCAAAGTGGTAATAAATGTGCGAGCAAAAACATCCAAACGGCGTTCAAAAGCCGGATGAGATTCGGATTTGATTTCATCCTTGGGTTTTAACAGCGCGTCTAACGAATCCGGTGTTGTTTCCGCCGGCGATAAAAGGGCGTCGATTTCTTCTTGGCTTAAGATATTTTGCAGGGAATCTCTGGTTTCAATCATTGCCCTTGCCCTACAAACAATTCTTTGAATAAAACATCGTTGATATGTGCCGGCGCAATCAGAAAGTTAATTCGTTCCAATAACGCTTCTTTAACGCGATACAGGCTGCCGCTTTCCTGCAATTCCGCCGGAGTCATTTCACGCAAATAGGTGTTAACGGCATCTTGGATGCGTGGCAAAACGGCGGAAATTTCCCGTTTGTCGGAAGCTTTGGATAATTCAAGCGCAATGCCGGTTTCAATAAAAGTGTAATGCGCTTCGTTCGGTTTCAGGTTAATTTTCATCGGCGGCAGTTCAACGAAATAAAGACCGTCTTGTCCCGTCAGAGTCAGCCCGGATTCGGGTTGATTTTGAAAAGACGGTAAAGACAAAGACGTTTTCGGAAAATAGACGAGATACATCCACGCCAAAGCGCCGAAAAGAAGCAAAATCAAAAGCGCTTTCCATCCGAACCCGGATTTCGTCTCATTCGATTCTGTTTTGTCTGTATCGATTTTATCTTCAAACATCCTATTTTTCCGCTCTTACATACACTTTTTTAAAAGTCTACCCGAAGAGTGGTTAACAAGTAGTTATGAAAAAGATTCTTTTCCCGAAATGCCCGTTAAGCCGAAAGATGTTCCGTCTCAGTCTTCGGCACCGTTTTCGGTTTGCGGGGGCGACGAATTGGTTTGACGGGTTTTTCTTCGGTTTCGCACGGAATCGGCGCCGTCATGAAAGAAAGGTGAGGCGGCAGCGTATCCGATGGCGATTCCGTTTTTTCTTCTTCAGCCGGTGCGGTTTTTTCTTCCGGTGCCGCCGGTGTTTCGGTCGTTTTTTCCGAAACGGCTTCGGATTGTTCGGTCATAACCGGTTCAGCCACAACAACGGGCGGTTTGTCATTGGCGCAGGCCAAAGCATAAATGCGTTGGTAATGGTCGGCGTATTGCAGACAAATTTCGCTTAAAACAGCATCATTGTGTCGCGCATCTTTCGCGGCCGTTTGATATTTTTCGCTTAATTGAACAGCCGTTCCCCGCATTCGGCCGCAAGGCCCCGAACTGTCAAAAACCGTGTTTTTGGTGGGCATATTTAAATTGTTGCGACGATTATTATTAAAATGCGGATAGCGTCCGCCTGCGCGATTTTTATTTGAAGATTGCTTCATCCTGTTATAACCAATGTTTGTTATTTTTATGTGTTCGCCGGCATTAGAACCTTTCCCGGCCGATGGCACTTTGAAAACATACAGAACTTTCAAATAAAAAGCAATCTTTTTTTTAGCAGCGACATAAAAATGTAACAATCTGTAACAATCATTGATTTGTACTTTCGCCCGTTCTTGAGTAGATTAAAGCTAACAGTTGAAAGAAGGATACAAAAATGATTGCTGATATTTCGCGTATTTCGTCTGAATATAAAGTCTGCCAAAAGACATTCCGTAGTTCTATTTTTGCGGTTGGTGTCGGCGTGCATTCGGGCGCAAAGGCTAAAATTTCGTTCCATCCGGCGCCGATTGACACGGGACTCGTGTTTCGGCGGATTGATGTGACGGACAAAGAAAACAGCATTCCGGCAACGTATGAATATGTTGTCGATACGAAGATGTGCAGTTGTTTCGGGAATAAAGCTGGCGTGACGGTTTCAACGGCCGAACATGTTATGGCGGCGTTGTCTGCCTGCGGCGTCACAAACGCCTACATTGATGTTGACGGACCCGAAATCCCGATTATGGACGGCAGCGCGCGTGATTTCGTCTTTTTGTTCGACTGTGTCGGATTGATTGAGCAGGATGCGCCGTTAAAGGCCTTGAAAATTAAAAAAGAAGTCTCTTTTACGGATGACAAAGGCATTACCGTTTCTCTGTCTCCGGCGCAAGATGGGTTGACTTTTGATTTCGCTATTGATTTCCCGGCTCGGATTATCGGGCATCAGGAAACGAAATTCACCTTGTCCAAAGACAGCTTTAAAAAAGAAATTGCCTATGCGCGGACGTTCTGTCAGTTGCAGGAAATCGAATATCTGCGTTCGCTCGGGTTGGCGCGCGGCGGTTCGTTGGAAAACGCGATTGTCGTGAACGGCGATTCGATTATGAATCCGGAAGGTTTACGGGATGAATTGGAATTCGTTCGTCATAAAACGTTGGATGCCGTCGGGGATTTGTATCAAGCCGGCATGCCGATTATCGGCGCGTTCAAAGGTGAAAAATCCGGTCATTATCATAATAACATGTTGTTGCGCGAAGTCTTTAAAGATGCGTCCAACTATGAAATCATTGATTTAAATGAATCGGTTGAAGAAGCCGAAAAAAACGTCGCCGTCGCGTAAATTATCCGATCATAACGCGGCGCATCATTTCCAGTGTTTGTTGAGCAATCGGACGTGCTTTTCGGGCGCCTTCTTCCAATACGGCGTCAATTTGCGCGGGATGATGAATGAGATCCGTGTATTTTTCCCTGGGGCTCGTCAGTTTTTGATTCATAACATCAAACAACATTTTTTTGGCGTCTCCGTATCCGATGCCACCCGTCTCAAATAAATGACGCATTTGCCGGGTTTGTTCTGCCGTCGCAAAACAAGTGTACAATTGAATAAGCGTGGATGAGTCCGGATCTTTGGGTTCATTCGGCAGCTTGCAGTCCGTTTTGATTTTCATAATGCTTTTTTGCAGCGTTTTTTCATCACAGAAAATCGGAATGACGTTTTGATAGCTTTTGCTCATTTTTCGGCCGTCCAATCCCGGAATAATGCCGGTTTCTTCGGAAATTAAGGGCATCGGCAGTTTGAACAGATCTTTCCCGTAAAGATGATTAAAGCTGCCGGCGATGTCGCGCGTGAATTCAAGATGTTGTTTTTGATCTTTGCCGACCGGGACGGCGTCGGCCTGATAGGCCAAAATATCGGCAGCCATTAAAATCGGATACGTGTACAATCCCATATTGATGCCGTCATCGGGATCAACGCCGGCCGATGTGTTTTTTTCGACAAGAGCTTTATAAGAATGTGCGCGGTTCATCAATCCTTTGGGCGTTACGTTCATCAGTAAAGAGGCAATTTGAGGCACTTGCGGAATGTCGGATTGCCGGAACAGAACGGATTTTTCCAAATCTAATCCCAAAGCCATAAAAATCGCGGCAATCTCATACGTGTCTCGTTTAAGGTTTTCTTTGTTGCGTACAAAATTCAACGCATGTAAATCCGCAATAAAAACAAATGTTTTTTGAGCTGTCTTCGAAAAATTCAAAATCGGATCAATGGCGCCGATTAAATTGCCCAGATGCGGCGTTCCCGTGGGTTTAACACCTGTCAGAAGAATTTTGTCTTTCATGTCGAGCCTCATCTTTCATTTAGGATTATTTTTATCACAACTTGCCGGCTTTTGACAATTGAATTTTAAAATCAAATAAAACCTTTGCGAAGCGTTTTCTTTATTTCTTGACAAAATAAGAAAAAGGGATAAACTACTCCCTGCTTTGACGATAGATAACGAGGAACTTAAAAATGAAAGCAAAAATCGTTGTTTTAGGGAACGAAAAAGGGGGTACGGGGAAATCCACTTTGGCGATGCATTTGATCGTGACATGGCTGCGCGAGGGCAAAAAAGTCGCGGCTGTTGATTTGGACGGGCGGCAAGGAACGCTTTCCAGATACCTTCAAAATCGCAAGGAGTTCGCAACGAAAAACGGTGTGACGCTGCCGATGCCGGATTATGTGCGTATGAATAATATTTCCAACGAAATTTTATTTTTACGGTCTCAATTGGAACGGCTTTCCAATGATTATGACATTATCGTGTTGGACACGCCGGGAGCTGATACGGCTTTGACGCAGGAAGCTTTGTTCCAAGCGGACACGCTGATTACGCCGATTAACGACAGCTTGTTGGATTTGGATGTTTTAGGGGTGGTTGACGGGGATACTTTGCGCATCAAAGGGCCCAGCCATTATTCGGAACGCATTTGGTCTGTGCGTCAAAAACGCAACTTGATGAAAAAAGCGCCGCTCAATTGGATCGTGGCGCGTAATCGTCTGTCGCCGTTTAAAAACAAGAATAAACAAATGATGGAAGGCTTGTTAAGCGCGCTTTCCGAACGGATTCATTTTAAGGTCGCCGGCTCGATTACGGATCGTGTGGTCTTTCGGGAATTGTTCTTAAAAGGCTTGACCATGATGGATTTAAGAGAAAATGGCTTGCATATGCCGTTATCTATGTCTAGTATAGCAGCTAGACAAGAAGTGCGTTCGCTTGCGAACAGCGTCTTTTAACGATAACAGAGGGAGTTTTGCATGAAAGTAGTCATGGTAGGGACAGGCTATGTCGGCCTGGTAACCGGTACATGTTTTTCGGATTTCGGACATACAGTCGTATGTGTCGACAAAGACGAAACAAAAATAAACGGGCTGCACAACGGGGTTCTGCCGATTTATGAACCGGGGTTGGATGAAGTCATTGATCGTAATGTCAAAGCAGGGCGATTGTTCTTTTCTTCCGATTTGGCAGAATCGATGGCGGATGCGGATGCCGTGTTTATTGCCGTCGGGACGCCGTCTCGTAAAGACAACGGACATGCGGATTTAACTTATGTGTTTGAAGCGGCAGAGGAAATCGGCCGGTCTATGAAACGGTATACGGTTGTTGTGGATAAATCGACGGTGCCCGTCGGGACGGCGCAGGCTGTTCAAAAAATTATTCGTGAAGCAAATCCGAATGCTGATTTTGATGTTGTGTCGAATCCGGAATTTTTGCGCGAAGGATCCGCTATCGGTGATTTCAGCTGTCCGGATCGGATTGTGGTCGGGGCCGAAACGGATCGGGCGCGGGATGTGATGCGGGCTTTGTACAAACCGTTGACGGACAAAGGCCATACGTTGATTATGACAACGCGCGAAACATCGGAATTGATTAAGTATGCGGCGAATGCATTTTTGGCAATGAAGATTTCATATATCAATGAAATTGCGGATTTGTGCGAACGGTGTCATGCGGATGTAAAAGACGTATCCAAAGGCATCGGGTTGGACAGCCGGATCGGTGAAAAATTTTTGAATCCGGGTCCGGGATACGGCGGGTCTTGTTTCCCGAAAGATACGTTGGCTTTGTTGAAAACGGCGCGAGATTACGGTTGCCCGATTACGTCGATTGAAACGACGGTTTTGGCAAATGCGAATCGGAAAAAGAACATGGCGGAACGCATTGTTCGGTTATGCGGCGGAGATGTTGCGGGAAAGCGCATTGCCGTGTTGGGCGTGACGTTTAAAGCGAATACGGATGATATGCGGGATGCGCCGAGCTTGACGATTTTGCCTGTTTTGAAAGAGACCGGAGCTGATTTGGTGATTTACGATCCGCAAGGCATTAAAGAAGCACAAAAGATTTTCGGGATTGATTTTGCGGATTGGACAACGGATATGTATGCGGCTTTGGCCGGAGCAGATGTCGCGGTTGTTTTGACGGAATGGAATGAAATCAAAGCGCTGGGTTTGGATAAAGCCAAGCAATTGATGAAAGGGGATCAACTTATTGATTTGCGTAATTTGTTCGAACCGGCAGATGTTCAGGCAAAAGGCCTGCGTTACTATGGTATCGGTCGGATTATGTAAGATTGATGTAGGATAAAGGATGCCTTGAAAGAACCGCCTCCGTTATGGGGGCGGTTTTTTGATGGAAAAGAAGCGGGTTTGCAAGACCTGCTTTTTTTATGAAAAAAGTACTTGACAGATGGGGGGGGGGGGTCGAGTTGGAAAGAGAAAAGAAAGGGCACCTAAATTCACAAAGAAGTAGAAGTTAAAGGAGAAAGAATTGAAAGAAGAACGAATGATACAATACGGCCGTACAATGCTGGAAATGCTGGCGGTTCTGGCCATTGTTGGGGTGTTAAGTATTGTTGCACTGGTCGGGTTTACGTATGCGATGAACAAACATCGGGCGAATGAAACAATTTACGATGTGATGTTACGGGGAACGAACGTCCCGATGGTGGATGAGAATTATGCCAGTAAACCAGTCGGTCATACATTTACGTTTCCGGATTTACCGGCCGGTACCTATTACCCGATGGTGACGAAGAAAGATAGTGGTTCATCGTATTACGTTGAAGCCACAAATGTAACATACCGTGTGTGCGAAATGATTTTAAAGATGAACCCGACAGACATAGACCGAATAATGGTTGGGAATGCGGCTTATGAGGGCGACAGTGATATCTGTGGGACGAATGACGGATTGGCAATGAAGTTCTGTTTTGGAACGGACGGAACGGTTTGTGATGATACCGGCGGCAGTAGTGGTTCGGGCAGTGGTTCCGGTTCCGGCACAGAAGACCCGTGTTTGGGAAAAGATTGTGGTGCACATGGAATATGTAAAAACGGTGTTTGTGAATGTACAAACGGATATGAAGGCGTTGACTGTGAGATGCCACCGGCCTGTACAACGGATGATGATTGTTTAAACGGTGAAGTTTGTACGAATTATGACTGTGTCTGCCCGACATTACCAATTCCGACAGAATGTCAAGAAATCACGACAATTGAAGAGGGGTGCGACCAAATTAGCAACTTGCCGGATGGGACAGAATGTTCGACGGGGGTTTGTTTAGAGGGAGCTTGTTGTAACCCGGATGACAGTCAAGCATGTTGTGAAGCTTCGGGTAAGACATGGCAAGAAGCAACACAAAAGTGTTGTGGGGAAACGGCATGTGTTTATCGGTACACGAATCCGGTTGGAGCCGGCTCGGATTGTCAAGTAACCGGCTATGTGAATCCAGTCGGTCGTATGCGAGCGACATGCCGGGTAACCGGCTTTGTGAATCCGACGAAGAATTTCTCGACGTTGCCTAATTTAAATGTAAGTTCGTGTCCGTCAGGTCAGTATTGTCGAGTGGTATGGGCGAATGAGAACTGTTCCAGCCGTTTGCGTTACATGGGTGCCAGTACGATGTATGGTGTTTGTTCGGATTTGAATTCAAGCAGTTGGTCTTGTGAACAAACGGTTCATTTGGGTGATTTGGGTACAACCACATGTGGGGATGGTCAATATTGTCGAGTGGCATGGACGAGTGAGAGTTGTTCCGGTGATTTAAGTTCGACAGGAGCCAGTACGATGTATGGCGTTTGTGAACAAATGACGTCCAATAGTGGTTCATGCAAACAAAACGTTCATTTAACGGA
>CALXTZ010000006.1 GCA_944391545.1 uncultured Alphaproteobacteria bacterium | reverse complement strand
CTCCCTGACTGCCGGTACAAATGTAAACGATTTTGTTGCGATCGATTTCGGCCGCTTCTTCTTCCGTTAAGAATGGCGGAATGTCTTTCATATAACCGGCAGCACGAGCCGCACTGTCTATGCGCCAAAAAGACCGTCCCATTAAACAAACTTGTCGGCCGGCGGCATGCGCTGCCCAATAAATGCTTTCCATGCGTCCGACGTTGGAAGCAAAACAGGTGATGATGATGCGTGACGGCGCCGATTTAAAAATCTCCGTTAACGACTCGCGTACATCGCGTTCGGTTTTTTCTTCTTTTTCCGAAAATATGTTGGTTGAATCCGATACCAAAGCCAGGACGCCTTGCTTGCCCAATTCTTTCAGCGCCGCAACATTCGTCGTATCTCCGATAATGGGAGCGGAATCAAATTTCCAGTCGCCGGTGTGAATGATGGTTCCTTCTTTTGTGCGGATAGCCAACATGCTGGGTTCCGGAATGGAATGGTTTACCGGGATAAATTCAACTTCAAACGGCGGAAGTTCCAACAAAGCGCCTTGCTCAACAACTTCCAGCTGAACGCGGCCGGTCAAGCCGAACTCATCCAATTTGTCTTCAATCAATTCGGCCGTGAACGGGGTCGCATAAATCGGGCATTGCAAATCTTGCCACAAATAGGGAATCGCCCCGATGTGGTCTTCATGCCCGTGTGTAATGACCAAGCCCACGATGTCTTTTTTGTGCCCGGCAATAAACGTCGGGTCCGGCAATAGGACTTCTACGCCCGGAAAGTGTTCTCCCGGAAAGCCCATGCCGCAATCAACAATCAACCATTTACCTTTGTACCCGTATAAAAAGAAATTCTGTCCGATGCCCGTTACACCGCCGAGCGGTATAAAAACCAACGAATCTTTGGGAATTACCAAAGGAATATCATTTTTTTCTTCTGTCATCCATAACCTCTAAATCATAAAAACATCTCCGGCTGTCAGGACGTATTCTTTTTCGGGAGTCGTTAAAAGAAGAGCTCCTTTTTCATCCAAGCCGTTGAAAATACCTGTTAATTCTTTGTTCGGCAACCGAACATGAATGGTTTGCCCGATGCCGGTTGCAAATTCCAACCATTTGCGACGGATTTCTTTAAATCCCGATTTTTGATAAGATGTTAACACATCTTCGAAGTTTTGTAAAACTTTGTCCAAAATGACTTTGGCATTCGTATCGACACCGCAGTCTTTTAAACACGTGGTCGGGTAAAGGGTTTGGTCCGGGCAGGCCGTTATGTTTATGCCGATGCCGATAATCAGTTTATCCGATTGTTCCGGCGCGGTCTCCAGTAAAATCCCGCTGATTTTTTTTCCGTTAATCAACACATCGTTCGGCCATTTAATGCGCGGGGATAAAGGCGCCAGTGTTAAAGCAACGGACAAGCTTGCAAGAAAACTGTAATCCGACGGAACAGCCGGTTGCGGAACGACGATGGACATAAACAGATTGCCGTCCAAACTGAACCAAGACCGCCCCATTCGGCCGCGGCCCTTTGTCTGGCGGCCGGCATGAATAACCGAAAACGGCGGAAAAGACTTTGCTGTGTCGTTTGTACTGTCAAGCGTTTCAAAATAATGGTATTTAAACATGAACCCGTTTTTTCCCGGAAATTAAGATAAACCCGTTTATTTTGATTAAAATCCCTAATGCCACCAATCCGATTCCGATGAGAACAAACGGGTCTATCGGATTTAAAGAATGAAGAGACTGACGCAGCCCCAGCAAGGTTATTTGACCGCGCGTTAAATACAAAACGGACAGACCGTAAACCAAAGCGCCGTACGACACCAATCCTTCTTTCAATAACGTTAATCGGATGGGTTTCAGGTAGTCTCTTTTAGCGGCAAAACCGTAAAGGCAAACTTGAAAACCTTCCAATCCGATGACAATAGACAATAAATCGCGCGCCGTCGCCAACAGAAAAAAGCTCATAAACGCCAGCGCGTAAAAAAGCGGCGAAAAAGTTTGAATCTTTTTCTTTTTCAAAAGATAGAGTTCTGCCCCGATTTCCATTCCGAACCCGATAATCAGGAAAAGAGCCGCCATTTCTCCGCGAATGTCGTTCAGGTAATAAGCCGCATTCAACAGATTAAATAAGGACGCGCTTAAAATCAAAGCGGTAAAATAAATCAAATAAGGCACTTTTCGGCTGAAAAACAAACCGAAAGCCCCGAACGCGGCCAACGCAAAGCTGATCCAAACCGTTGTCGAAAAATAAATGACGCTCGTATAATCAAGCATGCCGACGTCCTTTCTTTTGTTTCTTTTGATAAATATGAACGGTCGTATAGATAACCACAAGGGCGCTCATGAATAAAAAGAAAAAACTGACTCGGTTATTGAAAGCCCACAAACCTTTGGCAAAAGAAAGCAGGTTTTGTCGGGCATAAGACAAGGATACCGGTAAGTTGGCCGATAGAATACCGTGCATGCAGGAAAGACATTGAATGCTGTTCAAATAAAGACAAAGGCTGTATCCGATGCAGGCCAAAAAAAGAAGAGCAAGTCCGATTTTGGGATAAATCCATAAAATGGGCGGCAGGCCGGCTTGTCGTTGTTGATGCGATACAATCAAAGCGACGGCCAGCAGCAATAACAAAAAGAACGCGCCCAGAAAAGGAGCGTGAAAAAGCAAAAACAAGCCGCTTAAGCCTAAAATGGTTATCGTCCATAAAATTAATATCTTCATAACCTGTATTGTAGGGAAAAGAAAGGTTCCTTGCAAGAGGAACCTTTGAAAAACGTTAAAATTGTTTCATTTTTTCGATAACTTCATCCGGTATCGGTTTCGGATCGGCCGATTTGATGAAGTTTCTTAACGGTTCGGTGATGTTGAACCGAATCGTTGTTTTACGCCGATCTTGCGGATTCGTGCTGTCCCCGATGAATAAGAAATCCGTTGTTTGGTTTTCTAATTCATTTAAGATAACAGTTGCTTTCTTGAACGACAGATTCTTAAAGATGTCCAAGCTTGCATTCGAATATGACTCGGGCGTGTAGGTGATTGTTCCGTCTTGCGGAATTGTCAGTTCCATGTTTTTCAACAACACTTTTTCATTGTCCAGTTGCAACGAGAAGCTGGCCGATGAAATATTGCCTTGCATATTAAAGTTGTCAAGTCGCGCATAAGGAACCACTTGTTCCAAATCAATGTTTTTGGCTTTGAACAGGAACGTCTGAACCGGAGATTGATACGTTAACCAAGTCGGATCGATGCGGAAAATAACATCTGCCAATTCCATGTTCATTCGGGAAATGTTGAATTGCCGTTTGGACATGTCAAAATAATAGTTGATATCAATATTGCTGAACGGCAGAGTAGTGATAATGGATTCGACAAAAGCCTCTTGATTGCGTTTCGTGCCGAACGGAACGAAAGACGTAATTTCCATCATCGTGCTTAAGTTATTTACTTGAACGTTGCCGTAATTAAACGAAACTTTATCAAGTAAAATGTTCATCGGGCCGTCAACGCTTCGATCGTTTTTCCAATGGAATTGACCGCGGCAGGTAACCGTCCCGGTGACATTCGTCAGGCTTTCATCAATCAACCCCGTAATTTTCGAAGGTTGAAGCGTGTCTTTATCAAAACGGATCGGTTGCGTTTCGACGGCAGCCAATACTTCGCCCGTAAAGGTACTGAAATAACCGTTCGCATTTAGCGTTACTTGTTTGTTGTTGCTTTGAAGTGCTAAATTAAAATATTGATCCGGTGTCATTTGCAACTGAAGCGCAAACGGGATTTTTAATAAATTGCTATCTACCAAAGAAACGAAAGGCGTTGAG
Source organism: uncultured Alphaproteobacteria bacterium (assembly GCA_944391545.1). Classification (GTDB taxonomy): domain Bacteria; phylum Pseudomonadota; class Alphaproteobacteria; order CAAHEQ01; family UBA3637; genus CALXXA01. The sequence goes on along the minus strand of CALXTZ010000006.1, from coordinate 20,571 downwards.
AGGCTGATAGCTGAGCCGTTTTTATCCGACTGTGTTTCCACTTGAGCTCGTTCAAACTTCAATACATTATCAGACCAGCCGACATTTTCGGAAGACGTTTGCAACATTCCCGTTCTGTCAACCAAATCAAATGTCCCTTTAACACTTGTTTCTCCCGTCGAAATCGATAGTGGATAAGTTTCATTATTTTTTATTTTCGTCAGGTTGAAAGATGATTTACGAATAATCGAATCAAAGGTTAACTTTGTTTGATCTAACACAAACAGATTTTCTTTGCTCGGCGTCAGCGTGACGCGCAGCGGATAAGAAACCGTGATTTCCGTATCCCAAACTTTTTTAACCGGCGAAAAGAAGATTATGTCAGAGGGACGCGTTTGTTTAAAAGTACATTTTTGTCCTTCGCAGGTCAAGGTCCCGTTTAAAGATGCCTGAATTGTATCCGCCTTTAAAAAGTCCGTGTTTACATTCGTCAGTTTAATATTGAACGGATCTTTTGTCGAAATCGATTTTAAATCATTTCCGATCGTTGCATTGCGCAAAGTGATATTCACTTGTAGCGGTTTTACTTCATTGCGCTCTTGCGGAAGATCCATTGTCAGATTAATGTTGGCTTTTCCACCTTGAACGGGCAATAATTGCAATGATATTTTCTTTTCATTGTTTTCCTGTTTTAGAGTAAGGTCAGCATTAAAGCTTTGCAGATGTGTGTTTCTTGTTTTCAAAACTAACGTTCCGGACAACATTTCTGCCGGCAATTTAGGTAACGTTAATTTCCCATTGTCAAGTGTGACAGTCCATGTTGTTCCCGTTCCTTCAATTGACGTTGTCAATGAAGCATTAGCCGTTAAATAATCATTCTGGAACGTAAACGGAATGACGAACTGACGTTGGACTTCCAGATCTCCAATACCCGAAAAGTCAATCGGATAAGCTTGATCACCGACAAAAACTTTTGAATTTTTAAATTGAAGCGACTGAATATGCATCGGGCTGTTGCGATCCATCAGACCCAATTTAAGAAAAACCGCCATCAAATCACGAACATTATAGCCTTTGTCTTTGTCCTGTTTGATAAAGATTTCCAAAGAATCTACATCGGCCAATGTGATTTTTCCTTTTAAAAAGTTTGTAAACGTATATTGCAGGCGGATGGATTTGATTTTAAAAATACCTTGTTTGTCTTTAATATTTTCGATCGTTAGTTCCGATAAACTATGAGATGCAACGGTGAAATCGACATTAGAAAGCCCACGTGAATTTAAATATCCCCTTAACAGCGGTGTGAAAGCGAAATAAAGAACAAAGAACACCGTGAAAAAGGCAATGCCGCCCAAATAAATAAGAGTCATCATAAACATCCAAATAGCTTGGAATGTTTTGTAAATTATCGGATTTTGTTCGAAGAAAGTCCGTACTTCATCTTTGTACTTTTTAAAGATTTTAGGATCAAAATGCCAATTTAATTCAAATTTTTTCTTTTTTTGCTCTTCCGGATTATCTTCAGGATCTGCAATTAAATCGATAAGCGATGGCGGTTTGGCCGGAACATCCAAAATTTCTTTTTCAGCTTCTTCTTCGCTTAAAATTCCGATGTGTGCCGGCGCATGAGGCGGAATCTTTACGTCATCCGTTGAAAAATGAGCTGATTTCGGCGAACCAGCGTAGGGATCATCGGTAGAGGTCGGCTGCGAAGAAACAGGTGTCGGTAAAACGGGTACCGCATCTGTGGTATGAACTTCGTCTTTGAACGAGTGTGACTTCGGAGGACCCGCATATTCTGCAGGAGGAACCACTGATGTTTGATTTTTTGTTTCGTCCGCCATTTTCCCCTCTTTTAGAATGTATTTCTTTTATTCTATCCATAATTTAAATAATTTCAAGCATCTTACGAAAATCTTTTTCATCCAGGATGCGAATCCCGAGTTTTTGAGCTTGAAGCGCTTTACTTCCTGCCTCTTTGCCCAAAATAACATAGTCGGTTTTACCTGATACGGAGCCCGACACTTTTGCACCGGCGGCAACAGCCAAAGACTTGGCTTCGGGACGGGTCATAGTTTCCAATGTGCCTGTAAAAACGACCGTTTTACCGGTCAGCGGCGTTTGTTGTTTGTTGGTTTGGTAAGGTTCAATGTGTATCAGCTGAACTAACGCGTCAACGACTTCCCGATTGTGCGGTTCTTTGAAAAAGTCAATGATGTCTGCGGCGGTACTTTTGCCGATTCCGTCGATGTGGGTCAAATCTTCAAGCGCCGTTTCCTGATGAGCCGCTTCAATCAGATTTTGGGGCGTTCCATATTGTTCCGCCAGCAGGCGAGCGGTACTTTGGCCGATTTGACGGATGCCCAAAGCAAAAATAAATTTGTCAAAGCCGGTTTTGGTTTGCACTTTTTGAATGGCTTCAAAAAGATTGGAAACAGATTTTTCACCCCAGCCTTCTGTTTTCAACAGGTCTTCCTGATGGCGTTCCTGCAAATGGAAAATATCGACGGGAGAACGCAACCACCCCCATTCAAAGAAAGCTTCGATGTTCTTTTTCCCCAATCCTTCAATATCCATGGCATCGCGAGAAACAAAATGTTTCAATCGTTCGACAACCTGGCGCGGGCAAAACAAACCGCCGGTACAGTAATGAGCCGCTTCGTCTTCTTCGCGGGCAACCAAGCTGCCGCATTCGGGACAACGGGTCGGAAATTGAAATGCAAAACTGTGAAGAGGGCGTTTATCCAAAAGGACTTGAACGACCTGCGGGATAACATCGCCGGCGCGCTGAACGACAACCGTATCGCCTTCGCGAATGTCTTTGCGTTCGATTTCGTCCATATTGTGAAGCGTGGCATGGCTGACCATGACGCCGCCGACATTGACCGGTTCCAAATCCGCAACCGGCGTCAAAACTCCGGTTCGGCCGACTTGAATGCGGATTTTCTTTATTCGCGTTTGAGCTTGTTGTGCCGGAAATTTATGGGCAATAGCCCACCGCGGCGACCGCGTAATGAACCCGAGCCGTTTTTGATAATCCATTCGGTTGACCTTGTAAACGACCCCGTCGATGTCATAATCCAGATCGGCTCGTTTTTGCCCCATGTTGATGTAATAGCGAACCAAATCTATATCATTGGCGCAAAGAGCGATTTCGGGACTGACCGGAATGCCCCAGCTTTTGATTAAATTTAAAAATTCCCATTGCGTCGACCAAGCAATATGACTGACTTCGCCGTAGGTATATGCAAAAAGGCTTAATTTTCGCCGCGCCGTGATTTTCGGATCCAACTGACGCAAAGAACCGGCAGCGGCATTGCGCGGGTTGGCAAACGGTCGACGGCCTTCTTGTTCCTGAATTTGATTAAGCGCGTAAAAATCAGACTTGCGCATGTAAACTTCGCCGCGGATCTCAATTACATCCGGGATATCGGCACCGACAAGTTGTTCCGGCAAATCCGCAATCGTTCGTAAATTGGCCGTGATGTCTTCGCCGATGCTGCCGTCGCCGCGTGTTGACCCTTGAACAAAACGGCCATGCTCATATCGAGCCGAAAAAGAAAGACCGTCAATTTTCGGCTCTGCCGCAAAGACAAGTTCATCTTGAGGCGATAAATTTAAAAATCGGCGGATGCGGTCGATAAAATCCAAAATATCCTCTTCCGTAAAAATGTTGGAAAGCGACAACATCGGCACTTTCAATTCGACTTTAGAAAATCCTTCGGCTGCCGCTGCGCCCACTTTAAAAGAAGGGCCGTTTTCCAAAACCAAATCCGGAAAACGTAATTCTATGGCTTCGTTGCGCCGTTTTAAATCATCATATTCCCAGTCGGCCAAAAGCGGCGCATCGTTTTGATAATACGCAATGTCATGTTCGGCCAGTTCTTTGGCCAGATTTGCCAATTCTGTCTGGGCTTCTTCATATGTCAGCCGGTCAACGGGAATAGATCTTAAAGACATGATTTCTCCAATAATGTTTCGGCAGCTTTGCGGGCTGCGGCAGTTATTTCGGCACCGGACAACATCCGGGCGATTTCTTCTGTTCGAGAGTCGTTTTCAAGCAAAATAACCGTCGTTAAAACAGCGCCGTTCGTTCCGTCCGTTTTGGAAACATTCATGTGATGGGTTCCGAAAGCCGCTACCTGCGGCGAATGCGTTACAACCAAAACCTGGCGGTCTTCGGCCAACCGGCGCAACCTCTCCCCGACGGCAGAAGCCGTTGCTCCGCCGATACCGCTGTCGACTTCATCAAAAATCATCGTGTCGATCTTTTCGGTTTGAGCTAAATTCACTTTTAAAGCCAACATGAACCGAGCCAACTCTCCGCCCGAGGCAATTTTATGAATGGGCGCCGGCGGCGCTGCATTTGTCGATACACAAAAAGTGACACGATTCAGACCATTCGGACTCGCTTCGGACTCGGGCAATTCTTCCAAAACAGTTTGAAAATGAGCCTTACCCAGTTTCAAAGCCGGCAATTCCGCGCCGACGGCTTTGTCCAAGCGTTGAGCCGTTTTTTGACGTTTAACCGATAAGGTTTGTGCCGCTTTTAAAAACGCTAGCCGCATTTCTTCTTGTTGTTTTTGCAACAAGATCAGTTCTTCCTCGCCTTTGTCCAGGGTTGCCAGCTGGGTTTGATACGTTGTCAACAGACCGGGCAAATCATCGCTGTCGCATCTGTGTTTGCGCGCCAATTCTTTTAACGAAAAGTACCGTTCTTCCACCTGTTCCAATTCCAGGACCGGATCTTCAAAATCATTGGATTTGGCTTCCAGTTGTTCAACAGCTTCGTTCAAACTGTCGGATACCTGATCCAAACACGTGATGAGGTCATCGAAACTGCCGTCGCTTAATCGGGACGCTTTTTCAAGTTCCCGCTGGGCCGAACGAATCATGCCTTCGACGGTTGTTGACCCGCCGCTGGACAATGTCATGTAGGCATTATTCAGGCTTTCGGTTATTTTTTCCGCATTCATCAAGGCGGTTCGTCGGACGGAAAGCGCTTCTTCTTCGCCGACTTCGGGAGCGAACGTTTCTAATTCTTTGACCGCGTGGCGTAAATAGTCTTCTTCGGCTTTGGCAGCGGCTAAAATACGCTCGGCTTCTCGGACGGCCGCTTGCTTTTCTTTCCAAGCGCGGTAAGCCGTGCTGCATGTATCCACGTCCTTCTGCAACTCTCCGTACGCATCCAAAACGTGAATGTGAGTCGCCGGATTTAAAAGCCCGTGGCTGGCAAACTGGCCGTGAATTTCAACCAACATGTCTCCGATTTGGCGCAATAGAGAGGCACTAATCAGTTGGTCATTGACAAAGGCTTTTGATTTGCCATCCTTCATGACAATCCGCCTTAAGATGAGTGGATTTTCTGCCTCTAACCCCTGGTCTTTCAACAAGGCAAAGAGTGGGTGCGTTTCATTAATCATAAAGGCAGCGCTGACGGATAACTGATCGGCGCCGTAACGAATGAGTCCGGCGTCGGAGCGCGCGCCAAGAGCTAACGACAAGGCATCCAACAAAATCGATTTGCCGGCCCCCGTTTCGCCCGTAAAAACGCACAGGCCTTTTTCAAACGTCAGGTCGAGCTTTTCAATCAGAACAACATTTCGGATAGATAATCCGGTCAGCACTTATGACACTCCATTTTTTTGCAACAATTGATACGCTTTTCGATACCATTTGGACGTCGGATAATTGTAGCCCAAAACAACGGCGGCCCGTTTAGCATCTTGCTTTAATCCTAAAGCCAAATACGCTTCCGTCATGCGGAACAGCGCTTCTTGCGTATGCATGGATGTTTGATAATGCCGGACAACGTCGCCGAAACGGTTTAAGGCCGCCGCATAGCGTTTTTGTTTCAAGTAATACCGCCCGATGTCCATTTCTTTGCCCGCCAGGTGGTTTTGCGTTAAAACAATTTTTCCTTTGGCGTCTTTGGCATAATCCGTGTTCGGGTACAAAATGACCAATCGTCCGAATGTTTCCATTGCCATTTGAGTCATTTTTTGATCTCGGGCGACGTCGGAAATTTGTTCATAATAGCTCATCCCTTTTAAATAATAAGCATAAGGCGCATATGCGTTTCCCGGGTGTAATTGCAAAAATCGATCCAAAGCCAAAACGGCATCGTCATATTTGGCATTGTGATAGTTTAAATAAGCCGCCATAATTTGTGCTTTGGCCGCCCACGGCGAGTAAGGATGTTGGCGTTCGACTTCATCAAAAAGCGCGACGGCTTCTTTTAGTTCGTTTTTTTCGGCCTTGTCCATCGCTTCATTGTACAAGTCTTCAACGCTGCGTTCGGGCATCGGCGCCTGCTTTGTCGAGGAACAGGCAACCAGCAAACACGGTATCAAAAGCAGTAATCCGATTTTTTGAAAACAAGACATCATTTAAAATCCCTTTCATATCTTCCCTCAATATAGCCATTTTTTGCACAAGAGAAAAGGAAAATTTCATTCAGGGCAGTTTTTTCGAAGGGGCAATCGGCAAACACGGAAACGCATTAGACTTTAAAACGGCGCATGCCGCTTCGGCATCTTCTTTTGTTTCAAAGCCGGCTAACCGTGACCGAAACAGCTTTTTATGCGTTGGCAGGCGAACGGATGTGGTATGGATATTTAAGATTTCTTGAGCAATTTTAGCCTGTTTTTGTGCTTTTTCTCTGGTGGAAAAGGCTCCGACCTGTATACTCCATTCCGCCGGCGTGTAGTCCCCTTGTTCAATGGTGATGTTTTCTTCTTCGATCGGCATCATCGGAACGGAAGCCAATAAAACTGGATTGCCGGCCGTTGTCATTTCGGCGACTTTTCGTTTGGTTTGCGCGATGTTGGCTTTTAAAAGGGGATCATATTTTGTCCGATGTGCACTTGAAATATAGGCTTTTTTTAAAAAAGGATTTTCTCCGGCCACTTTTAATTCAGCCTGTTTTTCTTTAACCTTAACGAAGCCTTTGTCCAGCAGGGTTTTCATTTGTTTGTCTCGTTTTTGCGCCGAATCTTGCCCGATGACGACCCCGACCAATGTCCGACCGTCACGATGCGCCGTGGAAATAATGTTGTATCCGACAGCTGAAATAAAGCCGGTTTTAAATCCTTCGGCCCCTTTGTAATACAGCAAAATGGAATTATGAGAATGGTATGTTTTGCCATCAAATTGAAAGCTTTTGGTGGCAAACAACGGATAATATTGCGGAAAGTGATTCATCATAGCAATGGCCAAAATAGCCATATCTTTGGCTGATGTGACTTGTTCGGGATCGTGCAGGCCGGAAGCATTTTTAAAAGTCGTATCCCGTAATCCCAAATCATGTGCGACGGATGTCATCATTCGGGCAAACTCTTGTTCGGATGGTGCCAGCGCTTCAGCCAGAACGACAGCCGCATCATTGGCCGATTTGACAATCAATGCCAAAACGGCTTCGCGAACAGTCATGACGGTGCCGGCTTTTAATCCCAATTTGGATTTCGGTTGCCTTGCCGCGTGTTTGGAAACCGGAATTAAATCATCCATACGAATGTACCCTTTTTCAAGGGCATCAAACGTAATGTAAAGAGTCATGACTTTGGTTAAGGACGCCGGATATTGTTTCATGTCGGCGTTTTTGGCGTGCAGAACATATCCGCTTTGAGCATCGGCGACCAATGTCGAGGGCGTTTTCCATGCGTAAGTCGGCAACGCCCATGCCATAAAGAAAAGACAAAAGAAAAGCTTTTTCAAAAACATTAATATTGTCCCGATTCGACCCCAAATTCAGTTTTTATTCTTTCAAAGAAAACTTAATAAAGGGTTTATAAAAATTCCTTTTTAACTTGTAAAAAGGTTGACAAAACAGCGCTTTTGTGGTGTCTGATTCATATTTATAGACGAAGGCAGAGGTTGTTGAAGGGACGTATATTTGATTGGGGCAGACGGCGTCGGCTTTGTCGATGTATCTGCTCTTTTGTCCGGAAGAGAAAAACGGATGCGGTTGTTGTTCGGTTGGCGGGCGCGCGCAAATCGTTTGACGAAACAGGTAAATGTGCGTATAATGACTTTCAAACGGGAGCAAAAATATGGCAGACAAGCAATATCTTGATGGGTTGGTTCAAGACTATATTCAAAACAACGAACGAGGACTAACAAAACCGATCGGTCGTGTGTATTCTCCTTTGGTTTACCGCGTGTGTCAGACGGTCAGTCTTTCGGCTGTTGCCATCGGCATTGCGGTGTCTGTCAGGGCTCCGATGACGGGTGTTTTGTGTTTAGGGACTGCGACGGTTGCGGCGCTGATCGGATTTATTGCGTATCAAGCCGTCTGGCAGGCAGTTGAAATTGCGGCACGTAATGCGCGGGCTTTTGCCAAGCTGATGTTGCTGACGGGCGTTGACCGACAAACGCGCATGGCCGCCGTGCAAAAATATATGATTTTACGTATGCCGTTAACGGCCAAACATTGGTATGAAAAACGGTATCCGGAGGCTCTTCGGGCATTTGTTGACAATCAACAAACGTCAACGTCGAAAAAACCGACGGTATTGCAGGGTTCCGTTTTTTCGACGGGTGTGATTGCTGCCGACAGTGTTAAATCTGTGCCCGAATCGGCACCGGAAAAACCGGATATGTATTTATCTTTACCGATTTTGAATCAAATTAAAATGCGGGCGCTGGCTGCCGGAGCAGGGTTGTTGAAAGAAACGGAACAATTGATGTTGGGGCAAAAAGTCATGCGGCCCGTGCAATGGATGTGTGGGGTGTTAAGCGATGTCATTTCGCGGCAGGTTCAACCGGAGCGGGTGCCGTTGTCTCAATCAGTCGTTTCAACGTATGAACGATAAATGAAACAGATTAAACTTTATACGCTTTTGCCGACAACAGACGGATCCTTTGTAGCCGTTCTGCCTTTCTTGTCTGATGCCCCGCCGAAAGAGGCAAAGTTGCTGTTTGACGGAACGCCGCATGTTCTTTTTTATCGCGCGGATAAAGAAAGCTATGTTTGGGATTACCTGAATCCCGATGCGATAGAGCCGATGAAGAAAATGGACAAGATTTTGATTTTTGAAGTGGATATTTCATCTCAAAGCATTCGATGGGAATATTGGGCGCGCGTGATTCAAACAACCGAAAACCCGCATGTGACATTGGAACAAACGCGTTAAGGAACACACAACGCTCGCAAATTGGTGTAATAATAAGCTTTGTGCCCGACTTTCCCGCTGTCCAAGAACACGTAATGTTTGGCGCAGTTATTGGCGTTGGTGTCCGTCCATCCCATAACGGAAGAATCCGATTTGCCGGTTAAGTTCGGACATGCATTTTCTTTTCCTTCTTCATTCGTCCAATCCGGGCAGGCTTCAGCCATTGACGCCAAATGCATGCCGTTGCTTTCACAGAAATTTTTCGCACTCCAATAATACATGTAGGCTTCGTCGGATAATAAATAAGTCTGTCCGTTTTTGCCGGTTATTCGGGTGCCGGATGCTTTTTCGCATGTCCCGTTTCCGGCAACCGTTGCGCTGCAATAAGAGTTGCCCGGGTAATCCGTGTATAAACAATAATAACCGACGTTCGATCCGCAGTCGGATTGAGCGGAACAGGCTTTTCCCTCTAACGCATCGCATGTATTGGTTTCTTCATTCAACCAATATCCTTCGTTGCAGACAAAATCAACGCCATCACATGTGGCGTTCGGCGGACAATCCGTACAAAATTCGCCGTCTAAATATTGATCGGACGCACAGGAATATCGGCCGTCGTCCATGCACAGGGCTTGTAAGTCGCTGTAAAAGTAAGGTTTATGTCCGACTTTCCCCGAATTTAAATAAACATAGTATTTCGCGCAGTCATTGGCATTTGTTTGAGTCCACCCCATGACGGAGGCCTGCGTGACACCGTCGAAGTTTTGACAGGCGCCATCCGTTCCTTCGGTTCCGTCCCATCCCGGGCAGGCTTCATTCATCGTTGCCAGCGTTAATCCTTTGCTTTGACAAAAGTTTTTGGCGCTCCAGTAAAACAGATAATCAGAATGAGAAACAAAGAACTTTTGGCCGTTTCGCGCAATGATGACGGAACCGTCCGCTTTTTTACATGTTCCCGTTCCCGTGATTTCCGGTTCGCAATAAGATACTCCGGGCGCGTAACTCGACAGTTCGCAATAATATCCGGGTTGGCTGTTGCAATCTGCTTGAGAGGCACAAGTTGATCCGTCTAGTTCTTCACATCCGTCGTTGGTGCTGTTGATTTTGTAATTTTCGTCACAGATAAAATCAATGCCGTCGCATACCGCGTGATCCGGGCAAGAATAGCATTTATCATCAAAGGTATATTCCGTTGCGGCGCAGGTACAAACAGAGCCTTGACATGTGCCGGGGCTGCCGCCCAAAGTCAGACAAGCGTCTCCGTCCTGTAAAGGAATACATTCGGGGCATCCGTTCGAATCCGTGTGTTTGCGTTCGCACGGACCGCACAACAAGTCGGTAGATTGGTTCGGACAACGAAGACATGTTCCGTCCATGCAATATCCTTCTTCTCCCGTTTGCGTTCGGCACAGTTGAATTTTCGGATCAACAACACATTCTCCGTCGCGGCAGGTCTCACAAGAACTGCAAGCCGGTGTGCAGGCGTCCGATTCATTTGTCGGTAAAGCGAATAAAAAGAAAAGTTGGCCGATATCAGGGCAGGTTGTTATTTGCGGATCGTTATTGATTAAAATATCCAAAACGGGATCTTTTTGCATTTTTAAAAGCCGCTCACAAACAGACTTGTTGACATCCGGAACGCGGACATCAAATCCGTCGGCATAAATGGTCGAAGATAACGACTTTCCGGATTCTGTTTGAAAGTCGGGTGTTAAAAAGTCTCCTTCCGTCAGATTATTTTGACTTAAAACAAATTGCGCTTGCAATATAACATCGCCGGTGATCAGATTGGCTTGGTGTTTCGCTAAAGCGAGGCGGATTCCGAAAAGGCTGCCGATGCTTAACACGCCGGCGATTACCAAAACGCCCAGCATTTCGACAAAAGAACGACCATCATTTGAATAAGCGCGTTGTTTTTTCAAGCGACAACTCCTTTACGTTTAGATATAAAAAATTTTTTTTGAGATGTCAAGTTGTTGGAAAGGCACCTTTTTTTAAGGAAATAAGGTCGCTGATCAATCGGTCTGTTTGTTGAAATGAATGTATGTGAAGAATGGTTAAATGCGGGTATTCTTTTAAAAGAGAAATATAATTTTTCTTTTTGGACGGCTGTTTCAGCAGAATGTATTTAATCATTTTCCAATTAACCGCATCTGTTGCGCCGGCGAGCATGCCGGCACGATTTTGGTCTTTTTTTAAGGATCGTCTGATACAACGATAAGCGCATCCGAACCGATTAAAATGAAGAAAAATCACCATATCAGCACGAGCTAATCTTTGCGGCATCATTCGAGAATAATTGCCCTCGACAATCCATGTTTTTTGCCGGATGAACCGATCGTGTTTTTGTATGGTTTCTTCCAAAGGTCGGCGGATCCATTGAGTTCCCGGCTGATGCGCGATTTGATCTAAATACAAAACCGGATAAGCAAGGATTTGTCCCAACTTTTTCGCTAATGTTGATTTACCGCTGGCGGGCGGGCCGATGATACATATTCGTTCGGGGCAGTGCTTTTTCATGAAAAGTTCCTCTTTTGGAAAATTATACTTAAAAAGAAAGCTGAACGAAAGAAAAATGTGATTTTTAATGACGAGTTAAAACTTTTTTAATAAAGTTAAGCCCTTTGATGAAAAAGTTTGTTTCACGACATTGCCCTTTAAATGAAACAATGCGTTGCCGTCGCGTGTGCGCCGTCAATATGCCACTCTTTTATAAAATCTTCATAAGGTGTTTGTTTTTCCATGCGTCATAAACTCCATATCATATATACATTATTTGACTGAATGATGACAACGAAAATTTTATTGTTTTTTTAATGTGTCAGGAGTATTTTTATTTTCATGAAACTTTATACAATTGGTTATGCTGGGAAAACGGCACAAGAATTTTTTACGATTTTGCGAAATGCCGGTGTCAAAAAAGTGATAGATGTTCGTTTGTATCCGTCAACAAAAGACAGTGGTTTTGCCAAGTCCAAAGATTTAGCTTTTTTCTTGCGTGTTTTATGCCGTATTTCTTATGAGCATCGTCAAGAATTTGCGCCGACTGCAACGTTGTTGAAAGGATATAAAGAGGGTTCTATCAATTGGACCGAATATGAAGAGCAATATGGCAATATTTGTCAGGCGCGTCGGTTTATGTTAACGCCGGACATGGATGGCTGTTGTTTTTTATGTACAGAACCGATATCGGAAAAATGCCATCGTCGTTTATTGGTTGAATACCTGGCAAAACAGGGTGAGGATGTGGAAGTTGTTCATTTATAAAAAAACGCCCTTATCGGACGTTTTTTAGTGGTGGGCGTAAGAGGACTACGCCACTTTCGTGGCTCTTTCTCAACGGCATCTAAATTCGCTTCGGTCATTGTCATTTCCCTTGCTCATTAAGATGTTGCGTTGGGCTTACGTTGAAAAAATGTCCATTCGGACACTTTTTCATCCGCGCCCCTCACGGTTCGAGCCCTTTTCCGCAAAAAAATAAAGAGCAACCTCAAAGTTACTCTTTTATTTTTACTGGTGGGCGTAAGAGGACTCGAACCTCTGACCTTTACGATGTCAACGTAACGCTCTAACCACCTGAGCTACACGCCCTTTACATCAAGACGGCATTCTTTATACCTATTTTTAGAACAAATTGCAAGACTTTTTTTTCATCTTTTAAAAATGGTGTCGTTTTTTAAAAAGAAATTATTTCCTTTGGGGATTTTGAGGACATTAAAAAACCTTCGGATTATAAGAATATGGTTTTTCAATCCTTTGCTTAATTCGGCGTTGGTTTTTGCTTTTGGGAGGAAGGTTGCACTGATAAGTATTATGTTCGGGACAATCGACTGTTGGTTTGTTCGGGGAGGTTGTATAAGATCGGGAATACCCCTTTTTAGATAAATGCCGGACATCAATCAAAAGTATTTTTGGTTGGATTTTAAAAATATGACACCTCAAACGGCTCAAGATGCCGTGACAGAGTTGAATCGGTTGACGGATATGTATGCTTTGCTGCGTTGCCATATTGTTGTTGAAGGCAAAGACAGAGACAGAATTGCTTTGACGCAGATGGCTCAAAACGGCATTTTTCGCTTCTTTAACAACGATGGTGGCCTTTCCCGATTATCCGAAGCTTTTTTGGAACATGGCCGCCCAGCCCGAACGATTGAATGAAGTGATGATGAAGCATTCGGATGAAATCGCCGTCATCCTAAATCAAGACAAACGGTATTTTTATAAACCCGGCAACGTATTTTGGAATTAAGTATTTTCTTGCTCTAAATTGCCGAATTCCGTGAATTGTCCGTCAAAGAACAAGTGAACGGTTCCGGTCGGACCGTGACGTTGTTTGGAAACGATGGCTTCGGCGCGTTTGGCCAAGTCAATTTTCTTTTGCTCCCACTCCAAAATGCGTTTTTGAAAAGCTTCCTGCGTTTCTTTAGGCCGTTGAACCGGTGCATCATTTTCCAAATAATACGCTTCCCGATAAACGAACATCACAATGTCGGCGTCTTGTTCAATAGATCCGGATTCACGCAAGTCGGATAATTGCGGCCGTTTATTGTCACGTTGTTCCACTAAACGAGAAAGTTGTGATAAAACCAAAACCGGGACGTTTAATTCTTTGGCCATGATTTTCAAAGCCCGTGTGATTTCGGATAATTCCTGTACCCGGTTTTCGCTGCGCCCGCTGCCGGAAATCAATTGCAAATAGTCAATGACAATCAGTCCGAGGCCTTTTTCTTTGTCGCGTTTTAATCGTCTGGCCCGGTTTTTAATAGTGTTGACCGTGATGCCCGGCGTATCATCAATGTAAAGCGGCAAAGAATTAAGCATGCTTAACGCACCGGCAATTTCATCAAATTGTTCTCCGGTTAATTTACCGGTACGCATGGCTTGGCCGCCAATGTGTGTATAAGTGGATAAAATCCGACCCGCTAATTGTTCTGCCGACATTTCTAACGAGAAAAAAGCAACCCCTTGTTTGGTATCGGATTTTTTATTTTCTTCTTGCATTTTGCGCGCGACGTTAAATGCGATGCAGGTTGCCAAAGCCGTCTTTCCCATGGCCGGCCGTCCCGCCAAAATCAATAAGTCGGAATTGTGAAGACCTCCCATTAATTTATCCATGTCGATAAGCCCCGTCGGCAGTCCCGAAATGCCGCTCGGGTTGCGCATGGCTTTTTCTGCGCTTTCAACCGCTTGTTTTAATCCGACGGAAAACGGAGAAGGGCCACCTTCCAATTCGCCTTCGTTCGCCAGTTCGTACAACATTTTTTCGGCATTTTCAATTTGCTTGTTACTGTCATTGTCTAAATTAATATCAAAGGCGTCATTAACAATTTCGGTTCCTAATCCGATGAGTTGGCGGCGCAAATAACGGTCAAAAATTTGTTTACCGTAATCGCCGGCGTTAATAATCGTCGTTGACGCGTTAGCCAGTTTGAAAATATATTCCTGACCGCCGACATCATCCAATGTTCCGTCGTTGGCAAAATATTCTTTTAACGTAATCGGATCGGCCAGTCGCCCGCGCTCTAACAGAGTTTGGCAGGCAGCAAAGATTTTGCTGTGAACAGCACTGGCAAAATGTTCCGGTTTTAAAAATTCAACCACTTTTTCCATCGCGCGGTTGTTGGTGAGAATCGCACCGATAAGCGCTTGTTCTGCTTCCAAACTTTGCGGCGGAATCCGCATTTGGTCTGACTTTTCCATTGTTTTGAATCCTTTTTTACATTTCTTTTAATGTAATCTGAAATGTGGGAAAAGTCTATGAAAATTTTAAAAGGCCTATGCTTTGGTCTTATTGCCGATGCCGGCGATTCACCCCATGTGATTGAAGGGAGATGACTTTTTAAGAAAGGAGATTAAAATGAATCAAGAAAAATGCGGATGCAATCCGTGTGATTGTGCATCCGAAGAAAAAGGAAAAGCGCATTTTCATCATGCTTTGAAACCGGTTTGGCCGTTGATGCCGGATCATTTGCATGATATTTTGCATAGCTTGGATATTCAAAAGTTGGCGGTTTTGCGTGAAGTCAAAGAATGGTCGGATGCGCATAATCAGGCCGAATTATCCAAAGCGTGTGAAATGAAGATTGCTAAAATCGAAAAGCGCATTCAGGATGAAGAACAAGATATGGATTAAATGAAAAGCGGGCTTTAAACCCGCTTTTTTATGGTTCGACCGTAACAGCGCCGGTGTAGGCAGGTAGATGTAGATAATCCACTCAGCCGTAAGGTTTGCGAAGCTTTAAGGCTGACGAACAAAGTTCGGGACGATTATTACAACTTGTGTTAACTCGTGGAAGTTTATGACACGGAACACACATCTTTCCCATCAACCTGTGTTACCGTTCCGGCACAACAGGCTTCTTCTTGACACTGGTCATTTTCATCGTATAAAATACAATAAATAGACCCATTAGTGCAACAGGCCTGATCCAAACACTGCCCTGATGAGTTATAATTATAACAGTAAGGTGTCCCTGTGCAGCACTGTTGCATATAACAAGTACCATGTGCGTAGTAACTTGAACAGTAGGGTTCTCCGGAGTCACAACATCCATATCCTGTACAATTACCGTCCATATCATAGGTTCGGCAATAAGGGGTGCCAGCACAACACAAAGCTAGATGACAGGAACCATCCTTATTATAACGAGCACAAAATACAGATTCATCCGGTTCACAACAAACATTAAATTGGTTTTTACCATCAGTATATGACTTAAGAACTTGGTTGTATGTACAACAGTTTTGGTTGAGGCATCGATTATTTTCATCGTAACTGAAACACCCGACATTTCCTTCCTGGCAGCAAGCTACATGTGAACATACTCCATTTTCGTAAACCCAACAATAAGGCTCTTCTGTTTTCCTACAACATATTTGTTGTTGATAAGTACCATCATCATATGATTTAACTTCATGATATTCTCCACCGCAGCATCCTGTTTCTTGACAATAACCGTCAGTTCCCTCTTTTTCGCAGAAAGGTGAAAAATCAGAAGCGCAGCATACATCAATTGTTCTGTCTTTGTCTTGATATGCTATGATTTTAAAAGAACTTGGGCAGCAGCTTTGTTTTTTGCACTGACCATTATCATAGTAAGCTGTACAATAAGAAGTACTACTTTCTTCACAACAGGTAGAACTGCCACAAGAACCATCTGATTGGAATGTGGCACAGATGGGTTTAGTTCCATCAGAACAACATATTTGTTTTTCACAAATATTATTTTCATAATAAGATACGCACATCGGTGAAGAAGTGCTAGAACAGCAACCGCGGGAAGTACATGTTCCGTCTATACTGAAAGATCCACAAAAAGGGGTTTCTTCGGCAGAGCAACAAATATCCAATCCGTCAAAAGAGGCAGCATTTCCTGTGCAACATTGTTCTTCTTTACACTCGCCCGTTACCGAATCATAAAAAGAGCAATAAGGTGTTTGGTGATTAGGGCAGCATTTTTCACCTAAACAACATTGGCCGGTTTCAGTTCCACAATGTTGACCGCTTTTACAACACCAGTATTCATTTCCGTTGGTACATAATTGTTCTTCTTCAGCACAAGGCGTTTGACAGGAACCGTCAATCCAAGTAGAGCCAAAGTTTTCACAGCATTCTTGTGTCGATGTATTTGGCAAGCAATTTCCTTCTCCGTCAATTTTATAACAGGGCGGACATTTACTGATACATGTTCCATTTTCGCACACTTCTGTCCCCGTACATGTATCCGTCCAAATGCCATCTCGACATTCATGACATAATGTGGGGCGCAAATCAATATCACATGCTTCTTCTTGCTCTCCTGAACCAGAACTTGAGCCGGAGCCTCCGGATGACATATTTCCTTGGCAAACGGAACCATCTTCGCCAAAGCAAAAGATCATTGTTGCAGTTGTATTTGATCCGCAAATTTGGCTGTTCCCTTCATAAGTTTCCCCCTCTACAATAATTTGGTTAATATCAGGTGGATCCATTTTTAAAATTATTTCGCAAACAGCATTTGGGACTTCTGTTACTTCAACAAAATATGAACTGCCGTCATCTTTCCATGTCGTCATTGCATAGTATGTCCCCATTCGTCCGTCATCTTGCCCTAAACTTGGAAATGTGAATTCATATCCTGCCGGTCTTTGGGTATAGTTTTCATCTATCATCGGGACATTACTACCGCGCAACATGACATCAAAAATCGTTTCATTCGCTCGATGCTTGTTCATTGCGTATGTAAACCCGGCCAAGGCTATTATGGATAGAACACCAATAACTGCTAGAACAGCTAACATCTCAATCATACTTTTGCCAGTTTGTTTTCGCTTTATCATATGTTCCTCCTTAAAAATAAAAAGAGTTTATTTCCAAATAATATTTAAGAATAATATAATTTTTAACGACGCTCAAACAACAAATTAAAAAGAATCCTATCCTTTAGCTTATTAAGCATAAGGGTTTCCCAATGAATTGTCAATCAAAAAGCCGCTCGTGTGAGCGGCTTTTCTGTTAACGGATTAGTATCCTTCGGACCATTTCCGTTTTCTTTCGATTTTGCGAGCACGACGAATGCCTTCTGCTTTTTCACGTTTTTTCTTTTCAGATGGCTTTTCGAAGTTCCGCCGGAGTTTCATTTCGCGAAAGAGACCTTCGCGCTGCATTTTCTTTTTCAATGCCTTGAGCGCTTGTTCTACATTGTTTTCGCGGACAATAACTTGAACTATTTTACATCCCTCCTTTACGTGTTCGCTAGATGTTTATTCCAAATTATTCAGCTTTTTCTTCCGCCGGTTTTTCTTCGACAACGACTTCTTCTGTCTTTTCTTCGATTTCAACCGGTTTTACCAAATCAGCATTGTAAGAATTGGTCAAACGAACCGATTCTTCCTGGCTGCGCGCCACCGTGACTTTGATTTTTTCAGCCACATCCGGGTGTAACACGATACGGACATCATAGACACCGACGTTTTTCAACGGTTGCGGCAAGTCAATTTGATGTCTTTCCAATTTGACATTCATGTCGCGCAACGCATCGTGAATGTCTCTGGCCGTAACGGAACCGTACAATTGACCCGATTCGGCAGCTTGACGAACCAAAACGACCGCCAAGTCTTTGATGGTTTCCGCCACTTTTTCGGCTTCTTGACGCCGTTGCAGGTTACGCGCTTCCAATTCAGCTCTTTGGCTTTCAAAATAAGCCAGGTTTTCTTTCGTGGAACGCAAAGCCTTTTTTTGCGGCAATAAATAGTTGCGGGCATACCCGGTCTTTACTTTGACAACGTCCCCCATTTGACCCAAACGTTCAATACGTTCTAATAAAATAACTTCCATGGCATCCCTCCTAGTTTTCGGAACCGGAAACGAACGGCAACAAGGCTAAAAAACGAGCCCGCTTAATGGCTTTAGCCAATTCACGTTGCTTCTTCGCGGAAACAGCAGAGATTCTGGAAGGAACAATCTTGCCGCGTTCAGAGATAAAACGAGACAATAATTTGACATCTTTGTAATCAATCGTCAAAGCGTTTTTGCCGGAAAACGGGCAGGACTTTGAACGACGAAAGAATGAATGACGAACTTCTTGCATTAGAATTCCTCTCTTTCTTCAGGGTCTAACAGAGAATCTTCGGATTTTCTGCTGGATTTCGGCGCCAACATGACGGACGGGCCTTCTTCCAATTGATCAACTTTAACGGTCAGGTGACGGATGATGTCTTCATCAATCCGAATCAGCCGTTCCATTTCTTTCACAGCTTCTGCCGGTGCATCGATGTTCATCAATACATAATAACCTTTCCGGTTTTTCTTAATCCGGTAAGCGAGGTTGCGTAAACCCCAATCTTCACGTTTTGTGACTTTGCCGCCCATCGATTCGATCACGCCCGCATATTTGTTCGTGAGTTCTTCTACTTGAGCAGGAGCCAAGTCTTGACGTGCAATAAATACATGTTCATAAAAAGACATAGTCTTCTCCTTTTGGATATCTCGGCCACTTCTTTAAACTTTAGTAAAACCACCTTACGAAAGCTTGTGGCATAGTCGACCCCTTTGGGTAGACAAGGAGCTATCGAAGGTGCATTATACTTTTTTTTAAAAAAGAGTCAAGACTTTTATACGCATCCATTATTGCAAGAACCACCAGTTCCAGTTTCGAGGCATCCAGTTCCACAAATAACTCCATTTTTTATACATGTAAAGGTATCATTTTCTGGATAACATTTTGTCCCATTATCATTGATACAACCATATTTTCCATTACCTAAGTCACCGTAAGTTGACCCGATAGCACAAGTTATACAATCCCAAGAAGCATTGTTTTGGACACATCCCATAGTTGTATCTGGAGAAGTGCATAAGCCCGTTGTTGGTTGATAACTTGTTCCTTCGGGACATATGATTATTTCATCATCTTTAATTTGACAATCAGAACATCCGGCTCCTGTATAATCTGTACAATTACTACCACAGAGTGTCCAATCTTTATAACATGTAAATGAATCTCCTGATTTATAACATGCTATAATGGGATTGGTATTACTAACACAACCATATTGTTTTGGAGGTTGAATATATGTATACCGTGTACCGGCTGGACAATTTGCTTCTTCTTTTGTACAAGCACCGGTCTTACATTCATTGCCATCCATCTGGCATTCTGCTCCACAGCGATAATGATTTTCATCGTAACACCACGAATATTGAAATTCGCATGTAATATGTGATGACGGATTGTAACATCCCGTTGTCGAAAGTGGAGTTGTATTCTCGGGGCATGCATTTTCACCGCGGCATGGTTTGCACTTATCTCCATTACCAAAATAATCAGTACAACCGCGACCGCATTGTGTGTTATTCAACTGGCAAATAATTGTTTTATCATAATGATAACAAAATAATCCGTTTCCATTTGAACAACCATAAATACTGTTTTGTCGGGTATATGTTAAGCCATCTGGACAATAATCATAACATCCATAGTGTGCGCAACTATTAACAGTACCATTTGGTGTATAACAATTTTTACCACAGAGCAATTTTTGATTGTTGTAACACGCAGAACCATAACCATCTGGTATACAAAAAACGCCAGATAATTCATTTAAACATCCATAACCAAAATCTTTAACCTGACTCCAGATCATGTTGTCCACGCAAAAATCAGTTTCTTCTTGAATACATTCTCCATATTGACAATTTTTTCCATCATTGGTACACCATGTACCACATAAAAGATTATTTTTATAGCACGAATAGGTATTATCCTGATCGGAACCCATCCATCGAACACACTTCAATGTATCCTTTGTGCATCCATATAATCCATCTGCTAACGGAATAGCCTCATAATCCCACCCCTCAGTACATTGATTAATGCAGTCTCCTTGTCCTGTATAGAAAAGATTACCAGAGCGACCACATAATTTTCATCGCGGTTAAGACATATCCAGCCATAGCTTGTTGATAAATTATAGCACGAGACACCACTCGCAGGATCTG